>JAYTNQ010000438.1:0-17244 GCA_043748255.1 Bacteroidota bacterium | reverse complement strand
TATAGCGTGCAGCGGGACTGGTGGTGTGTGATAGGGGGTGGTGTGCGCCAAAAAAAAAGAAAAATGGTGGTGGTTTTAAATTTTTTGGAATCGCTATTTTATTAAAACGAAATATTTCTATATTTGCATTTCACAAGCGAACTAAAAATGAAATACAAACGAATACTTTTGAAATTAAGCGGCGAGGCGTTGATGGGCGATAGGCAATATGGTATTGACCCGGCAAGGTTGTCAGAATATGCGGCGGAGATCAAGCAAATTCACGACAAAGGTGTTGAGATTGCTATTGTGATTGGCGGAGGCAACATTTTTCGGGGTGTTGCGGGCGCTAGTAATGGTATGGATAGGGTGCAGGGTGACTATATGGGTATGCTTGCCACGGTGATTAACGGCATGGCACTTCAGGGGGCACTTGAAGATAAAGGAATGTTGACTCGGTTGCAAACGGCATTGAAGATTGAAGCGATTGCAGAGCCGTATATCAAGCGTAGAGCGGTGCGGCATCTTGAAAAAAGGCGTATTGTGATTTTTGGCGCGGGTACTGGAAACCCTTATTTTACTACTGATACTGCTGCGGTTTTGCGTGGTGTTGAGGTGAATGCGGATGTGATTTTGAAGGGTACTCGTGTTGATGGAATTTATGATTGTGATCCTGAAAAAAATCCAAATGCGGTAAAATTTGACACGATTTCGTTTGAAGATGTGATCAAAAAGGGGCTTAATGTGATGGATACCACGGCATTCACGTTGAGTCAGGAAAACAAATTGCCAATTGTTGTTTTTGATATGAACCGGATGGGGAATTTATTAAAAATTTGTGAGGGCGAAAATATAGGTACGGTAGTAACTATTTAATTAATTTTTTGATACAAACAATTTAAAAAATGCATATACTATGACCGAAGAAATTGATTTTATTTTAGACAGCACCAAAGAGGCGATGTTGGGATCGATTGCGCATTTAGAAAAATCGTTTTTGAATATTCGAGCTGGAAAAGCGAGTCCGGCGATGTTGGGTAGTGTTTTTGTTGACTATTATGGGTCGCAAACCCCGCTATCGCAGGTTGCGAATTTGAATGTTCCGGATGCGCGTACAATCACGATTCAGCCGTTTGAAAAAAAGATGTTGCACACAATCGAAAAAGCGATTATGATTGCCAATCTGGGTTTTAATCCGATGAATAATGGTGATATTATTATTATAAGTGTGCCACCACTCACAGAAGACCGCCGTCGCGATTTGGCAAAACAGGCCAAAACAGAGGCCGAGGATGGTAAAATAGGGGTTAGAAATTCAAGAAAAGATGCGAATACCGAGATTAAAAAATTAGAAAAAGAGGGCACTTCAGAAGATATTTGTAAATCTGCCGAGGAAGAGGTTCAAAATTTGACCAACTCGTTTATAAAAAAAGTGGATGAGCTGCTGTCTCAAAAGGAGGCCGAGATTATGAAAGTATAACTTTTATATTGGTATTACAAAAATGAACCTTCTATTGAAGGTTTTTTTTATGGTTTAAGAATCAATACTGACGGCACATTGCTAAGCCACACGTTTTGTGAATCGACTAATTTTTTCCAGCTTTCGAGGCTTATGATCATCAGATCTTGTTGGGTTAGAAAGGACGTTTTTATGGTTTTTTCGGCAATGATCGAAAAGTGGTCTGGATAGTTTTGGGTCAATGATTGAATTGTACTTTCTAGAACAAAGTTGTTTTTTGATAGGTTATGACTATCCAAAACGGCTATTTTGGTTTGGTTATTAAAAATTAATTTTTGTACAAAATCCATCAAAAAAGCATCTTCGGTATTGAATATTGGTACAAAGACATTATTTACGTTTTGTAAATCTTTGTCGATTAGAATTCCGAGTGGCATTTTGGTTTTTGAAATAATTTGACGGGTTCGTTCATCAAATGGTGAATTTTCAAACAAGCCTTCTTTGCCAATAAATTTGTCAAAAAGGCGGTCTGGATTAATGATTCTGGTTGTAAATCCGAGCACTTTTCCGAGCAAAGTTCCTTCAAAAATTGATTTTCCAAGCCCAACCAAAAGCAAATCATAGTCGCCGTTATTTGCAATTTCGGCAATATTGGTTTCGATGTCAACGGTGGCCTGAAAAATAGTTTTTATATCTTGTTTTAATAATTTTGATTCTTCCAAAATGGGCAAAAAGCGTTCGTTTTCATATTCTTCAAGATTATAGGAGTGCATTTCGTCGCTCAATGTGAGGTGCATTGCGGTCACGGTGGCGTGGTCTTTTTGTTTTTTTACAAAGCTATTGGCCAGCCGAAGAAGTGATTTTCCTTTTTCGTTGTTTCCAAACGAAATCAAAATTTTGAAGGTGGTATCGTTCAAATTGTCTTCTTCAAAAACGGGGTCTTTTTTGAAAATGGCATTTATCAAATCAAGGGCAGGTCCTGTCATAAATGTGGTGACCAATGCCATAATTACCATCATGGTAAAGACTTCGGGTGTTAGCACTTTTAGATCCAAACCGATATTGAGCACAACAAGTTCCATCAGGCCTCTGGTGTTCATCAAAGCACCAATCGTCAGGCTGTCACGCCAGTTTTGGCCAACAAATTTGGCGGCAAGCGCACTTCCAAAAAATTTTCCGCCTACGGCAACTAAAATAATAAAGCCTGTAGTTTTCCATAAAAACGGGTCGTTGATGAGTCCAATTTCGGTTCTCAACCCTGTGAAAACGAAAAATAGAGGCAATAACAAAATGACGGCTACATCTTCTACTTTTTCTATAAAAACGGTTCTAAATTTCGAAATATCGGGCATGATTACGCCTGTCATAAAAGCACCAAAAAGGGCATGAATGCCTATAATTTCTGTTAGATAGGAGGATATAATTAGGGTTAGAAAAAAAATCGCAACAAATGGTTTGCTCAAATTGTCTTTGGTGGCATAGAGTTCTCCTATTTTTTTTAGAAATGGTTTTACTACAAAAAGCATTACTATCACATATAAAAAGGCAAGACCTATAATATACAAAGCACTCACAAACGAGCCTGCTTTTACGATTGCAATAACGGCGGCAAGCATGCACCATGCGGTGATATCGTCTGCAGCGGCACAGGTAATGACGATGGCACCCAATTTGGTTTTGTGAATACCACGTTCTTGCACAATTCTGGCCAATACCGGAAAGGCGGTGATGCTCATGGCGATACCCATAAAAAGGGCAAATGACAAAAAAGCAACGCCTTCGGGCGCAAATCTATAATACACAAAATAAGCCAATGTAACCCCAAGGGTAAACGGAAAAACGATACTCACATGGCTAATGACAACGGCCTCGTTGGCACGATTTTTTAGCACTTTCAAATCGAGTTCCATACCGATTACAAACATAAATAAAATCAACCCTATTTGGCTCAAAAAATGCAAGTTGGGCAAAGATTCAATCGGAAACAAATTGGCCGAAAACTCCGGAAAAAACATACCCAAAAGCGATGGGCCAAGCACAATACCGGCAATAATCTCGCCAATTACAGAGGGCTGTCCAATTTTTCTGAACACCCACCCAAAAAAGCGGGCTACGATAATAATGGTAATAATTTGTGCCAAAAGCAATGCCAAAGGATGGTTTAAATTGATTGCAAGCGAATTCAAAAAATCGACCCAGTGCCCATTTTGAGAATCTGAAATAAGAATATTTTTGCTGGTTTCTAAAGTTTTTCCTTTTGTAATAATACAATAAATAATAGCCGAAAAACCCCCAGTAATGACAAAATAGAAAATAGTGTTTTTTAAATTTTTCATGAAATTGATTTCAAAAAGGTACTAATTAGACAACAAAGATGCAAAAACAATCTGCAAAACGAATTTGATTTGACACAATTTTAATAAAAAAAATCGATTTCAAATCATTTTTCGGTTTTTATTTTATAAAAGCGAAGATAAACCTGCCGAATTGATAGGTTTTTAGTAACTTTGTAAGCATTTTTAAATTATGAAAAAAACATTAAAAGTTGGGTTTTGGGAGTTTGTAGCTCGGTTAATTCTAAAAAATAGAATCGCCATTTTGACCGCTATTGTAGCCATTACCATATTTCTTTCGCTTCAATGGAAAAACATTGAAATGACCTATACCGAAGCCAATCTGCTGCCCAAAAAGCATATTGTAAATCAAGAATATCAAGATTTTTTGAACAAATTTGGCGAGGAAGGCAACCTAATTGTGATTGGATTCAAAGACAACACTTTTTTTACACCAAAAGCCTTTTCTGCCTGGAAAGAATTGATGACAGGACTCAAAAACGCCCCCGAAGTTTCGCTTTGTATCAGCCTAAACGACCTCAAAAAATTAGAAAAAGACACCATTTCACAGCAATTTCGGCTTGCCGCATTTGTAGATACAAAACAAGAAAATAATCCAAAATACCTACAACATTTAAAACACGAATTGTTTGAAAACCTGCCCTTTTATGAAGGTTTATTATACAATAAACAAAGCGGTAGCATTCGATCTGCCATCTATTTAGACAAAAAAATTGTAAATACCGCCGCACGAAAAACATTTATTTTGGAAAAATTAATTCCAAAAATTCAAAAATTTGAACAAACCACCAAAATAGACCTTCGCGTATCCGGAATGCCCTATATACGCACGATAAACGCCGAAAATATGAAAGGCGAAATAGGCCTTTTTATCGCCGCCGCACTGCTCATTACCTCCCTTATCTTCTTTTTGTTTTTTAGATCCTTTCGAGCCACCTATATTTCCATTTTTATTTTGATAATAGGCGTGATGTGGTCCTTTGGCACCTTAGGATTGTTTCATTACAAAATAACAATACTCACGGCAATCATCCCCCCACTTATTATAGTAATAGGCATCACAAACTGTATTTTCTTGATCAACAAATACCAACAAGAAATCAAAAACCATAAAAATCAAGCCAAAGCCCTGCAACGCGTCATCTCAAAAATTGGCGTTTCAACCCTAATGACAAACCTGACAACCGCCGCAGGATTTGCCACTTTTATGATCACAGGCAACGATTTGTTGTTCGAATTTGGATTAGTAACCTCTATAAATGTAGTAACCGTATATCTTTTGACACTCGTTGTAGTGCCCATCGTATATAGCTTTATGCCATTGCCCAAAGAAAAACACCTACACCATTTGAGCAAAAACTATATCTCAAACCTTTTAGACAAAGTAGAACATATTGTAAAAAATAACCGAAAAGCTATCTACTATATATATGCACTATTACTCATTTTTAGTATCATCGGCGTCACCCAAATGAAAGTTTCGGGCAGCCTAATTGGCGAAATGCCAAAAACAGCCTCCTTTTTTAAAGACATACTGTTTTTTGAAAAAGAATTCAACGGGGTCATGCCTTTAGAAATCATGATAGACACCCAACACAAAAAAGGCGTGCTAAAACTCTCGACCATACAAAAAATGGAACAGTTGCAAAACACAATCGACTCGATACCCGAACTTGCAAAACCAATTTCGATAGTCAACCTTGTCAAATATTCCAAACAAGCCTACTATAACGGAAACCCAACATATTATGAACTGCCAAACCCGCAAGACCAAATATTCATACTATCCTATCTCAAAAAAGCCGGAAAAAACACCGCAAACCTCATGAAAAGCTATGTCGATTCCACCGGACAATATGCCAGAATCACCACCTTTATGAAAGACATTGGCACCGCCGAAATGGCCAAAGTCGAACAAAAACTGCGTCACAAAACAGATCAAATATTCCCAAAAAACAAGTTCAAAGTAACCCTCACCGGAAAAGCATTAGTATTTCAAAAAGGCACCACCTATCTCATCGAAAATCTCATCGAATCACTCATATTCGCTATCCTACTCATCGCTGGACTTATGACCTATCTCTTCAAATCAAGCAAAATGGTCATGGCATCGGTCATCACAAACATACTCCCACTATGCATCACCTCTGGGCTCATGGGCTATTTTGGCATCCCACTAAAACCCTCCACCATACTCGTATTCAGCATCGCATTTGGCATCTCCGTGGACAACGCCATACAATTTATGGCAAAATACCGCCACGATTTGCTGCAAAACAACGGCAAAATAAAAAAATCAGTCTTCAGCGCACTCCGCGAAACCGGCATCAGCACCTTTTATACCTCGATAGTCTTAATATTTGGTTTCGCCATCTTCACCCTATCCGGCTTCAGCGGCACCATCGCATTAGGCGGGCTCATCTCCTGCACCCTGCTGTTTGCCCTATTTGCAAACCTGCTCGTATTGCCCGCATTAGTACTCACTTTCGAGAAAAAAAGCGCCAAAAAACAAGAAAATTTAGACGAAATATAACACCAAAAATACAATTTCTTTTTTTATTTGGGCGTGCCCTTTCAGGTCGGTCTCCGGCTCCCGCTTTTTGTCGCTGGCTGAAAAACGCCAGCCCCAAAAGAGCTCCGCCTTTGCCCTCACGCACGTAGCTGCAAGACGATTGGCATAAAAACACAAAAAATATTTTCAAAAGGCACACAATAAATATAAAAAAATCAAAATTAAATTGTAAATTTCAACCCACAAAAAAAATCAAAACCAATGAAAAAAACAACCCTACTTTTGCTGCTAATCTGTTTTGCAACAGCCAGTTATAGCCAAAAAAAGAAAACCAAAAAAACATCAAAACCAGCATCGACAGCCATTATTTTGGCAAAAACCGATAACCTAAGTGCCGAAATTGTCAAAAACAACCTCTATCTATTTATAAACAAAGGCAACAAAAAAGACACCATCAACATCAAACCCGTTGGCGCAAACCAACCAACAGACTGCAAAATCACACCGTTTTTTACAAAAAACACAAACCTTTGTGTCGTATCCTGGACAGAAAAAGTACTCGCACAAACCAGCACAAAAACCGAAGACAAAACCCTCACCATCTCTGAAATCTATGAGATTTTGACCAAAACCAAAGTCTTTACAAACACCCAAACCAGTACACTAATCACCGAGCAAGTCTTTTTAGACAAAAACAAAACCGCCTCACAAACCCAACAAAAACAACGCAACGAAGGCTACACCTTTATGCTCAACAAAGACGGCGATATCACCCTATATACCAAAAAACAAGAAAACAAAATGACATTTGACCCAGTCAAAAAAGAATACACAGAAGCCCGAAAAAAATAATAAATAAGAAAAACACAAAAAAAACATACTAAAGTTGCTAGCAACAAAAAAAATAGTATATTTGCAAACTTAAAAATTAATAAAACAAGTAGTTATGTATGCAATCGTAGAGATAGCAGGGCAACAATTTAAAGTAAGCAAAGACTCAAAGGTTTATGTACACCGTTTGTCAACCGAAGAAGGCTCGAAAGTAATTTTCGACAAAGTTCTTTTGATAGACGACAATGGAACAATTACCTTGGGCGCCCCCGCTATAGAAGGAGCTTCAGTAGAAGCCAAAGTGTTACAACACTTAAAAGGTGATAAAGTAATCGTCTTCAAAAAGAAAAGAAGAAAAGGTTACAAGAAAAGAAACGGTCACAGACAATATCTTTCTCAAATTGTAGTAGAATCAATAACAGCAACAGGAGCCAAAAAAGCAACCCCAAAAGTTGAAAAAGTAGCCGAAGCCAAAGTTGAAAAAACAACCACAAAAGCAGACGATTTGAAAGTGATAGAAGGAATTGGACCAAAAGCTGCCGAAACATTAGTAGCAGCCGGTATAGATACCTTTGCAAAATTAGCAGCAACAACTTCCGAAGACGTAAAAGCAATTTTGGAAGCATCAACCTCAAAATTGTCACACTTAGATCCAGGCACATGGGCACAACAAGCACAATTAGCCGCAGACGGAAAAATGGACGAATTGAAAACTTTACAAGATCAATTGAACGGAGGCAAATAAGCCTAAACTCAAAATTTAATTAACAATATAAAACTAAAACATCATGGCTCACAAGAAAGGTGTCGGTAGTTCGAAGAATGGTAGAGAATCAGAATCAAAACGCTTGGGCGTTAAAATTTTTGGAGGACAAGCCGCCATTGCTGGAAACATTATAGTAAGACAACGTGGTTCAAAACACAATCCAGGCGAAAACGTTTACATCAGCAAAGACCATACTTTGCATGCACGCGTTCCAGGAGTAGTAAAATTTCAAAAGAAAAGAGACAACAAATCCTATGTTTCGATAATTGCTTTTGAAGCATAATTAATCCTACGCAATATTTTAAAAACCCCATTTCTTAGATTTGGGGTTTTTTTGTTCCAAAAAATTAATCAAAAAATGTACATTTGCTACAAATTCCATTGACAAAATTTATTATAACCAAAAAAGCAAATGCTCACCAATATACTCAATAACCATTTCGAATACCAACCCGGCCTATCAATAGACTGCGTAATTTTTGGATTTCATGATGGCGAGTTGAAAGTGCTATTGATCAACCAAAAATTCACCCCAAAATGGTCATTACCAGGAGGTTTTGTTCCAAAAAATACAGATATTGATACCGCTGCCATTCAAGTTTTGCTAGAAAGAACAGGATTAGACGGCATTTTTTTGAGACAATTTGCCACCTTTGGAGCCGTAAATCGAAATCAAATTCAATATAACAAATCGGTTTTGGACTTTTATAACAAATCCATAACCGAAAATTTGTGGTTTTTAGAACGCTATGTCTCCATTGGCTACTATGCCTTAGTAGATTATATAGAAACCGTTCCCCAAGCCAATGATCAATTTGAAAATATTGCATGGGTAGATTTAAAAAACCTTCCAGAACTGATACTAGACCATCAATTAATGATCGAAAAAGCATTAGAATCATTGCGCTACCAACTCAATCAAATGCCAATAGGCTATAATTTATTGCCAGAAAAATTCACATTACCCGAAATTCAAAAACTATACGAATCAATTTTAGACAAAAAATTGGATCGCCGTAATTTTTTGCGCAAAATGAACAACACCGGCATCTTGATCAAACTATCAGAAAAGAAAAACAACGTGCCACACAAAGCCCCAAATCTGTATCGTTTTGATAAAGAAAAATATGATCATGTCCTCAAAAGTGGTTTAAATCAAGGCTGGTAGGCGTATTTTTATAAACGTAGTAATTTTTAGCAAAAACATGAACCAACTCTATTTAGAAACCAGTCCTTATTTGCTGCAACACGCCCAAAACCCGGTGCATTGGCGTGCTTGGAATCCAGAAGCATTAGCAGAAGCCAAACAAAAAAATCAATTAATATTGTTGAGTATTGGCTATTCGGCATGTCATTGGTGTCATGTGATGGAGCACGAAAGTTTTGAAAACCAAGCGGTTGCAACCATTATGAATGCACATTTTGTAAACATAAAAGTAGATCGCGAAGAACGCCCCGATATAGATGCTATATACATGAAAGCGGTTCAAATCATGACCAATAGCGGTGGTTGGCCGCTTAATGTGGTGCTTCTGCCAGACGGTCGCCCAGTGTGGGGTGGCACCTATTTCAACACCAATCAATGGGCAAATACTTTAGAACAATTACACCAATTGTACCAAAACCAACCCGAAAAAATGATCGAATATGCCGATAAATTACAACTCGGTGTCGAAAGTTTGCAACCCATCACACAAACAGAAAATAAGCAAGATTTTGATCTAAATTTTATCTCTGAATTGGTACAAAAATGGCAACAAAGTTTCGATTTAGAATATGGTGGAATGGCTCGCACACCCAAATTTATGATGCCAAACAACCTGCAATTCTTGCAGCAATATAGCCATCAAATGAACCAAAATTCAATTCTCGATTTTGTAGATTTGACCCTTACCAAAATGGCTTATGGAGGTTTGTTTGACACTGTAGGAGGTGGGTTTTCGCGCTATGCTGTTGATCAAAAATGGCATATTCCACACTTTGAAAAAATGTTGTATGATAATGCACAGCTCATCTCGCTCTATGCAAACGCCTACAAAAGAACCAAAAATCAACTTTATAAAACGATTGTTCAAAAAACAATTCAATTTGTTATTAAAGAATTGTCAAATCAAGAAGGTGGCTATTTTTGTGCGCTTGATGCCGATAGTTTGAACAGCCAAAACAAGCTTCAAGAAGGCGCATTTTATGTATGGACAAAAATCGAGTTGCAACAAATTTTAAAAGATGATTTTGAATTGTTTTCACAGGTTTTTAATATCAACGAATATGGATTTTGGGAACAAAACAACTATGTTTTGATTCAAAATCTTCCGCTTACAGACATTGCAAAATCCGCAAATATAGATGTCAAAATTTTGATTCAAAAAAAGAATGAATGGGAGCAATTGTTGTATCAACAAAGAACATTAAGACCCAAACCTCGATTGGATGACAAATGTTTAACCTCCTGGAATGGGTTGATGGTCAAAGCGTTTGTTGACGCATTTGAAGCCACACAAATTACAGATTATCTTAATCTTGCAATCGAAAATGCTAATTTTATCCAAAATAAATTAATTGATAAAAATGGCGTTTTGAAACATAGTTTTAAAAATAATAATTCCAAAATAAATGGCTTTTTAGAAGATTATTGTTTTGTAATTGATGCCAATATTGCTCTTTTTAAAACAACAGGCAAATCAAAATGGCTTTTCAAAGCCCATCTTTTGACACAATATTGTTTGGAACACTTTTTTGAACCAACAAAACAACTTTTTGCCTTTTCTACAAATAATGAAACACCGCTTTTTTCAAAACATTTTGAAATCGATGACAATGTCATTTCAAGCTCCAACTCTGTAATGGCAAACAATTTGTTTGAATTAGGATTGCTTATGGAGCAACCAGAGTATCAATCAATTTCAAAAAAGATGCTGCAACAAATATTGCCCACAATACACTACCCATCTGCCTTCTCCAATTGGTTGCTTTTGTATTTGAAAATGACAAATGACCAAAAACATCTCTTGATTATTGGCGAAAATGCTTTTGAGTATTATTCTAAAATTGTTCAAGATTATATTCCAAATATTACCATCGCTTTCGCAAAAGTGCCATCTGAAATACCAATACTCCAAATTCCTTTCGATCCAAGCCAAACCTTATTCTATTGGTGCGAAAACAAAAGTTGTATGCCAGCAACAAACAATTTTGACTATATTTGTATGAAATTAATTTCAAAACGAGAGCCATAACTTATCGTTATAATAATGTTGAAAAAGTTATATTATTAATTTATTTAAAATGAAAAAAATCATATTTTTATTTATTATTTTCAATTATACATTTGAAAATCAATTATTTGCTCAGCAATTTACAGATAGCAATTTGCCCATCATACTTATAACCACAGATAATGGTGTTGCGATTCCAGATACCCCAAAAATTTTGGCAAGTATGAAAATTATTTACAAAGGAGTTGGAGTTCAAAATTTTGTAACTGACCAAAACACGCCAGCATTTTTGAATTATGATGGCAGAATTGGCATCGAAATAAGGGGTTCAAGTTCACAAGCCTTGCCAAAAAAAGGCTATGGTTTTTCGACACTTTTGGCAGACAATGTGAGCAACAACAATACGAGCTTGCTTGGAATGCCTTCAGAAAACGATTGGATACTAAATGGTTTGGCGTTTGACCCATCCTATATTAGAGATTATTTGTCATATAATATTTCAAGAAATATGGGCAATTACGCTTCGCATACTGCTTATTGTGAGGTAGTTATTAACGGTGAATATGTTGGTTTGTATGTATTGCAAGAAAAAATCAAAGCCAATTCTGGACGCGTAGATGTAACCAAAATCACCTCTACACAAAACACACTTCCGCTGCTCTCTGGAGGCTATATCACCAAGGCTGACAAGCAAACCGGCGGGGTGAGTGGCGACCCAATTGCATGGTCGATGCCCTGCTATTTGACCGATCAAACAGTCGATTTTGTGCATGATTTGCCAAAACCAACCGCAGTAACAACCGCCCAAAATACCTATATTCAAAACCAATTTTTGAGTTTGGCGACCACTGCAAATGCCAATAACATATCTTTTTCAAATGGCTATCCTTCAGTGATAGACGTGCCTTCGTTTGTAGATTTTATGCTTTCAAATGAATTGGCAAGCAATGCTGATGCGTATCAATTTAGCACCTATTTTCATAAAGACAGAAACGGAAAATTGCGTGCTGGACCAATCTGGGATTTGAATTTAACCTATGGAAACGACCTCTTTTTGTGGGGTTATGATCGAAGTTTTTATAACGTTTGGCAATTTCAAAATGGAGACAATGAAGGCGCAAAATTTTGGCGCGATTTGTATAATAATTCCAAATTTAGATGCCTGATGGCAAGGCGTTTTCACGAAATTACGCAACCAAATCAACCTATGAATCCTGATTTTTTGAATGCCTTTATTGACAATATTGTGGCCGAAATTGGAACAGCAGTAGCGCGAGATAGTCAAAAATGGGGCACTACAAACGAGCAATTATCAAACGTTTTTGCCCTCAAAAATTTCATCGCTTTGCGTATCAATTGGATGACAGGAAGTTTGGGCAGTTATTCAACCTGTCAAAACCCAATTTTACCCAATTTGGTAATTTCAAAAATACATTATAATCCCAATATTGATACCGTTTTTACCAACAGCAACGATCAAGAATTTTTGGAAATCACAAACCCAAGCAATCAAACCGTTGACCTAACGGGTGTGTACTTTAAAAACACTGGTTTTGTGTTTCAATTTGCCGCAAATCAATCACTTGCACCCCAAGCAAGTGTTGTTTTGGCAAGCAATGCCGTTGTTTTTCAAAACCGATATGGATTTGCTCCTTATGGTGAATTTTCACGCAATTTGTCAAACAAATCACAAAAGTTGATGCTTGCAGATGGTTTTGGAAATACTATTGACCAAGTGGAATATTTTGACAGCACACCTTGGCCGAATGCCGACGGAAATGGCTCTTTTTTGCAGTTGACAGACAACACTTTAGACAATAATTTGGCGTCAAGCTGGATGGCTGTTGATGCCAATTTATTAAAAACAACAAATTCAAACAAATCTAATATATTTAAAATTATACCAAATCCTGCGCAAAACAATGTGCTTTTAGAATCACAATTTGAAATGCAAGAAATTCAAATTTTTGATTTTGAAGGCCGATTAATAAAGCATTTTCAAGATTGTGGTACCCAACACAATTTTGACGCTTCATCTTTGTCAAATGGTATTTATTTGATAAAAATTAAAACTCAAAATGGTGAAAAAATTACCAAATTTATAAAAAATTAATTTTTAGCTTATTCTATTTCAGTATTTTATATTTTTGTTATTTGATTTTTTTGCGTAATATTGCACTTTATTAATCAAAAAAAAACAAAATGGGAATAGGAAATTTTATTAAAAATTTATTTGGTTCGGCCAAAGAAAGTGCTGCTTCATTGGCAGACAAAGTTGAAGATATGGCTTCAGATGCTATTGAAACTGTAAAAGAAAATGCTGCACCATTGATGGAAAAAGCCGAAGATTTTGCGTCTGAGACTTTTGATAAAGTAAAAGAAAGTGCTGCGCCATTATTAGACAAAGCCGAAGTATTTGCAAATGACGCCTTCGAAAAAGTAAAAGAAAGTGCTGCGCCACTTTTGGAAAAAGCAGAGGCTTATGCTGATGCTGCAACCGCAAAAGTGTCTGAATATTCTGCTCAAGCAGGAGAAGTTGTGGGCAATGCCGTTGAAGCAATCAAAGAAAATGCCGCACCATTGTTGGAAAAAGCCGAAGGTTATGTTGCAGATGCAAAAGAGCATGCTTCAGATGCATTTGATACCGTAAAAGCAAAAGCTACAGAAATGATTGAGAATGCAGGTAATACAGCCGAAGTTGCTGCTGAAGAAGCTCCAAAAGAAGTATAAAATTACACTAAAAAAGCCTCTCAATTTGAGAGGCTTTTTTTTGAAAATTATTCAAATTTCTGCGCTACAATTTCCATAAATCGTTTTACATAATCGTCTTTGCCGTCCCAATCTTGATAGTCGGGTTTGACCATTTCATCAATAAAATCAATCGCTTCTTGAAACGAATCGAATGTATTGAGCTGTGAAATTACTCGATTCATATCCTCTGCACTTCCGGCAAAAAGATTGTTTTCAAATCCAATTTTATCATTTAGACCAAAAACGATCGATTTTGCTTTATTATCGGTCAACATATTATCGGTTGCACTGTAATTATCTTGCCTTTCAATTTCGATAGGCGATGTTTTTTCTATAAAAATAGTTGTTTCTACAGGAGTAATTTCAATGTTTAAAGCTGTTTCTGCAGGCAAAACGGATTCAATAATGGGTTCGGCTTTTATAACTTTTTCAAAAATAGGCTCTTGATAATCGTGCCCTAATAAATCTTCAAACGAAAATAAAATTGGTGTTTCGGTTTTTGTATTTTCTTCATTTTCTTCATTTTCTTCATTTTCGAGGTCAAAAGAAGGCTCAAAATCAAGTTTTCCCTCGTTTTCCAACGCTTCCTCGTCAAGTAGATTTGATTCAACCGTTTCGGGCGTTTCAACTTTAACTATTTTTTCTTTTTCAATTTCATTCAAATCTTCTGATTGTTGAATTTTTAAGGTATCGACAACATTTTCTTCGATTGAAATTTCTTGATTTACTGTTTCGTTTTTGTTAACTAAAGCAAAAATTTCTGAGCTTTCAGTTTCGCTATGATCTAAAGATAATGCCAGATTTTGTTCGATTTCTTGAATGTCGATAGCCGGTTTGATGATATTTTGGTTGTCTTCCACAAATTTTAAAACCGTCAAAGCATGATACAGCTTTTGCGTTTCTGTGTGTAATTGCTGGAGTTCAGACTTGTTTTTGAGTTTCAAAATTCGATGTGCAATGCTAATTAATTCGGCTTCTAATCTTTTCTTCATAACTTTTGAAATTATAGTGTCAATGGTTTGTATTTTTTAATAAATTTGTTTTCGCTACAAAGTAAAAAAAACTAATTCTTTTTAAGGCTTAAAATTACAAAATGTTTCTCGAAAATACAGTAAATCATAAAGAACAATTTGGTTGGATAGAAGTTATTTGCGGATCGATGTTTTCTGGCAAGACCGAAGAGTTGATCAGACGGCTTAAACGCGCACAATTTGCCAAGCAAAAAGTAGAAATTTTTAAGCCTTCTATAGACACCCGATATGACAATGAAATGGTTGTTTCGCACAATAGAAACGAGATTAGATCAACTCCGGTGCCGGCAGCAGCTAATATTGCAATTCTGGCGCAGGGCTGTGATGTGGTTGGAATAGACGAGGCACAATTTTTTGATGCCGAAATTGTAAAAATCTGCAACGACCTTGCCAATTCGGGAGTTAGGGTTATTGTTGCAGGGTTGGATATGGATTTCAAAGGAAACCCATTTGGACCAATGCCCGCATTGATGGCTACGGCAGAATATGTGACAAAAGTGCATGCCGTTTGTACTCGGACAGGAAATTTGGCCAATTATAGCTTCAGAAAATCGAGCAATGACAAATTGGTTATGCTTGGCGAAACAGAGGAGTATGAGCCACTTAGCAGGGCTGCCTATTTTGCAGCAATGCGAGAAAATAAATAAAAAGCTTGTTTTTTTGTAGCAATTAAAATTTATTTTTGTATTAAAATTAATTTCAAAAACGTATATTTGCAACGTCTCAAAGGGGTGCTTTTAAAAGCTGAGATTATACCCAAAGAACCTGGGCAAGTAATGTTGCCAAGGGAAATGATATTTCAAATTGAGTACGATTTGAGGTGTCCAACTAACAATTATTAATTTAAAACAGAATAATTGCCCCTTTTATTTGTAAATTTTTACGAATGAAAATTTTTTATTTTTTTATCAAAAACAAACAAATTAAATTTGTATCTATTACATTTTTAGTGTTTTCGCAAAGTTTTTTTGGTCAAAACATCATGGTAGATTCTACCAAAGTTAATGAACTCGATGAGGTTTTGGTTTCTGCAATCCGAGCCAAAAGCAAAACCCCAATTCCGTTTAACAGTATTTCAAAAAGCGATATCGAAAAACAAAATTTGGGTCAAGATATTCCCATTTTGCTTAATTATTTTCCATCTGTAATAACAACCTCTGATGCCGGAAACGGTTTTGGATACACCGGTATCAGGGTTCGTGGCAGCGATAGTAGCCGAGTAAACGTGACGTTAAACGGAATACCGTTTAATGATTCAGAAAGTCAAGGCACCTATTTTGTAGATATGCCAGACTTTGCATCATCGATAGAGAGTGCACAATTGCAACGTGGTGTTGGCACTTCTACAAACGGCGCGGGTGCATTTGGCGCAAGCCTCAACCTGCAAACCAATTCTTTTTTGGTCAAGCCAATGGCTGAAATTGCTGCTTCCATTGGAAGTTTTAACAGTCAAAAAACAACTTTAAAATTTAGTTCGGGATTGATAGGAAATCATTTTGAAATTGATGGACGTTTGTCAAAACTGTATTCTGACGGCTATGTAGATCATGCTTTTTCGGATCTGAAATCTTTTTTTGTACAAGGAAATTATGTTAATACTAAAACACTTATTAAAATCATTGCTTTTGGTGGGCACGAAAAAACGTATCAATCTTGGTATGGTGTAGATGCTGAAACTTTGTCAAACAACCCTACTTTTAATGTTGCGGGAATGTATATTGATGACAATGGCGATACGCAATTTTATGACAATCAGATAGATAACTATAAACAAAATCATTTTCAATTGCATTGGAATCAAAAGATATCCAACAGTTTGAAAACCAATTTGGCTCTTCATTTTACAAAGGGAAAAGGTTATTATGAAGAATATAAAGTGGGTCAAAACCCTTTTGATTTTGAGTTGAACCCAATTGCTCAATTTGTAACTACAGATTTGATAACCAGAAAATGGTTGGATAATGATTTTTATGGTTTGACTTTTTCGGCAATTTATAATCCAAAAAAAATTGAGGTTGTTTTTGGTGGCGCTTTAAATCATTATAAAGGAAAAAATTATGGCGAAGTTATTTGGGCAAAATCTGTTTTTGTAGAAAACCAGGGCCATCTATATTATGATTATTATGGCAACAAAATTGATGGCAACATTTTTGCAAAAATCAATTATAAATGTGCAAAAAAATGGCAGCTTTTTGGTGATTTTCAAATTAGGAATGTCAACTATGAGGCAAATGGAGTTCAAAATGGTATGGTGGCTAAAAATTATATTTTTTTGAATCCAAAAGCAGGTTTGAATTTTGATTTGGACTCTGAAAACAGTTTTTATGGCGCTTATTCTCGAGCAAA
>JAYTNQ010000437.1:0-7163 GCA_043748255.1 Bacteroidota bacterium | reverse complement strand
TGTTTTGGTTGTTTTGGTTGTTTTGGATGGGTTTGTTTGGCGTGTTGGGTTTGTTTGCTACAATCGCATTTTCTGAATTTGGTTTTCGTTTTTTGGTTGGCTTTTTCTTGCGTTTTGGCTGGTCAAATCGGGTTAGAGATTCTTGTCCCATGGCATTGTTAAAATCTTTTTCGACTACTTCTACGGTTTCTATTTCAAAATCTTCGAGCGAGCTTACTTTGTTTTTAAGTTTGTTTTCGGCAATAATTTCGCGTACTTGTTCTGTTTTCAAAACGTGCCAATTGGCAAAATTGTTGGTATAAGCAAACCACATTAATCCTTTGAAAATATCTTGTTTTTGGCAAACGGCATCTCCTTTTTCTGTAACCAATTTGGTGTCAAAATCTGGAAAATCTTTGAGCGCATCCATATAGGTGTCCAACTCATAGTTGAGACAACATTTTAGTTTTCCGCATTGTCCTGCCAGTTTTTGTGGATTTAGCGAAAGTTGTTGATAGCGAGCCGCAGAGGTGTTTACGCTCCGGAAATCTGTGAGCCAAGTAGAGCAACATAACTCTCGCCCACAAGACCCTATTCCACCCAATCTGGCTGCTTCTTGTCTGAAACCTACTTGTTTCATTTCGATTCTTGCACTAAATTCTTTGGCAAAATCTTTGATCAAAACCCTGAAGTCAATTCTATCTTCGGCGGTATAATAAAAAGTTGCTTTTGAGCCATCGCCTTGAAATTCGATGTCAGAAATTTTCATTTCTAATTTTTGAGCAATCGCTAACTCTCGAGCACGCACTTTCATGGGTTCTTCTTTTTCGCGGGCAGACGCCCATATATCGATATCGCGCTGTGATGCTTTTCTATAAATTTTGCCTATATCTTTGCTATTGTGGTTTACGGCTTTTTTCTTCATTTGAATTTTTACCAATTCGCCTGTAAGGGTTACAATCCCAATATCATGCCCTGGTGAAGCTTCAGTTGCCACAATATCGCCCATTGATAGTGTGAGTTTTTCTGTATTTCGATAAAATTCTTTTCGTCCGTTTTTAAAGCGAACTTCAATACAGTCAAATGGGACGTCACCATTGGCCAAATTCATATTTGCAAGCCAATCAAAAACGGTTAATTTGTTGCAGCTATCTGTGCCACAAGTGCCATTGTTTTTGCAGCCTTTTGGTGCGCCACCAGTTGAGGTTGAACAGCTTGTACATGCCATAATATATCGTTGTTGTTATTGCAGGAATAACTTTGGTTTTTTAAAATTGATTTTGCCGTAAAGATAGTGTTTTTGTTTTTTGTATGAAATAAATAATTTTGATAAAAAGCGTTTGTATCTAATCAAAAAAAAAGAAGTCTTATGACTTCTTTCTTCTTAATATAATATCTAAAATTCTTTTGTACCAAGGCTCTTTTGCCTTTTCTACTCCATAGCCATAGCCGTAGCCGTAGCCATATCCATATCCATAGCCGTATCCATAACCGTAACCGTAACCGTAACCGTAGCCATAGCCGTAGCCTTTTTCTGTACCAGTATCATTTAATAAAATGGACATATTTGGTAATTTGTTTTCGTTATATAGATTTTCAGGAAGTTTAAGCATTCGTTTTTCCAAAAAGTTTGCTCGAACAACGTATATAAAAGTATCTGCATGTTTTGCAATCAACAAGGTGTCTGTAACCAAACTAACGGGGGCAGTATCTACTATAATGTAATCAAACTGTTTTCTCAAAATTTCAAACATTGTATCTACTTTGGTACTCATCAAAAGTTCGGCAGGATTGGGCGGAATGACACCTGCTGGCAACACATAAAAGTGATCATAACCTTCTTGACGAACCAACAGTTCGCTCAAATCTGTTCCTTTGGATGACAAATAAGTAGTTACACCACGATTTGGCAAGGTCATATATTCATCCAATTTTGGGTTTCTAATATCCATACCAATTAGCAAAACTCTCTTTCCAGAAAGGGCAAAAGTTCCTGCTAAATTTACTGATATAAATGTTTTTCCTTCTTTTGGAAAGGTTGATGTTGTAAAAATTGTTCGCGCCAATCCTTCTGGTACTTGGTTGACCATAAAATCTAGATTGGTTCGAATAATCCTCATGGCTTCGGCAGAGCTGGAACGGCTATTGGCTTTGATTAATTCTTGACTGGTTGGCGATCTTGGAACATCTCCAATAAATGGAACTTGAATTTTGCCTACTACATCAAATCTTGATTTTACTTTGGTGTCCATCAAATGGCGGATATAAACCAAAAGATATGGCACTAACAGCCCCAAAACCAAGGCCAACAAATAAATAATATTTTTTTTTGGCGAAACGGGTGCTGGTGTGGCATAAGCCTCGTCAATTACTTTTGAAATTGGCGCTGTAACGGCAAGGGTGATCGCATTTTCTTCTCTTTTTTGAAGCAAATATAAGTACAAGGCCTCTTTTACTTGCTGTTGTCTGGCGATAACTCTTGATTCTCGTTCTTGTCGAGGAACTTCCCTAATTTTTCCGCCCAAAACGGCACTTTGTTTTTCAAAAACATTTTGGTTTATAGAAAGTTCATATTTTCTGGTGATCAAACTTTTTTGAATACTTTCGCGAAGTCCCGAAATTTGATAATCCAAATTTTTGATAGCAGCATTTTCTGAAGTGGCTTGCTGTGCAATTCTGTTTCTGTCTAAAACCAATTGATTGTATTTTCCAACAAGATTATAGACATCGCCTGCACTTTCTGGAACAATGTTTACAGGAATTATATCGAAATTTGTAGCGGTTTTGACATAATTAATCATATAATCAACTATTTTTATTTCGGTGCCAATTTTAATTAATCCTTTTTCGTTTTCGCTAGAAGTGTTCAAAAACAAAGCTGCTTCTGAAGTTAAATCTGTGAGTCGATTTGTTTTTTTATAAAACTCGGCACCAATTTCTACGCTGTCTAATTCTTTTGTAATATCACGCAGTCGTTGGTTGATAAAACTATCTGTTTTTTGAGAGACTAAATTTTTATCAAAAATAGCGGCATCGTTATAGTTTTTGATAATATCGTTCAAAAAATCTACCCCAATTTCTTTTACAGGGTCTATAATTGACAACACCAAAACACTACTAGTCAATTTGTTAACAGGTGTTGCAGTGAATTTTGATTTGAATCTATTAGTTACTTTTTCGATAGAGGTTATTTTTACAGATACGGTGTTGCTTGCTATAGTTTTGAGAGCAGGATTAATAGCATTGTTTACAACAACCATTTCTCCTAATTTGGTTTTTATGGTTTCGCCAAAATGAAATTCGCCAGCTGGTTTTTCTTGTCCATCAAGCAATTTGAATTTTGTTGCAGACAAAACGTTAATTGTAAAAGTGGTGTCTTTGTCATAAAAATTTTCAATCGTTGACAAAAAATTAATGCTCACAGGAGTTTTTTTGTAGGCTTCAATGGTTTTTACCCTTCCATCAATAAAATATGAAATGTTGAAACCCAATCCAATAACGGTGTTTTTGATCAATGTTCTGGCTTTCAAAACTTCCATTTCATTATCCAAATTCCCTTTTACGCCCCCGCCCAACATGCCTAAATCAGAAAATGCAGATAACTCTGTTGACAAACCGCCTTTTTTGTCGTCTTTGATTAGCAAAGTAGCACTCACAGTATATTCTGGAGTAGCATACCTAAGGTACATATAAGCTGCCGATAATGAAATTAGCAAACTCAAAATAAACCAATTCAAAAACATTAGATATTTACCTATTTGTTCCTTTAAATTTAAAGAATGATCTGCCTCTGAGTTTTCTGTATGAACAAGATTATTTTTTTGCATATTTTATTTTCTTAATAAAGCAATTACTGTGATTAATAAGGAGAGTGCCGAAACCATAACTGTTGTATTTGGGCCAACAGTAGAGGAGTTCATTTTGGTTTTATTGGTTTCTACTACAATTAGATCATTTTGTGATAGATAATAAAATTCTGAATTGATAAAATCTGCTTTTGTCAAGTCTATATAATTACTAGTCCTTTTTCCGTCTATTTCGCGAATTAATAAAACATTAGTTCGTTTGCCATAAATAGTCATATCGCCTGCCAAACTTAATGCTTCTGGAAGTGTAATTCTTTCGGTTTGAAGGTTAAAGCTTCCTGGTTTTGCTACTTCGCCCATAACCGATACTTTAAAATTTAATATTCTTAAATTCACTACAGGATCGCTAATGTATTTTTTGAGCATCCCCGTAATTTTTTTTAAAGCATCTTCTCGACTTAACCCACCAATTTTAATACTTCCTAAGACCGGAAACTCTATAAAACCCTTGCTGTCTATCAAATAGGGTTGGTATTTTATTTGTCCATTTGCAACTTCATTATTTCCAGAATTTACAGAAACGGTATTCAAATTGAATGGCAAAGCGGCTTCGGCAACCTGTGCCGAAACAATAATAGTAAGCAAATCGTCTGGTTGCAATTTTGGATTATAGTTGTTTGTTTGTTCAGAAATTTTTAGCTTATCTATATTTTGAAAATACGCCATTTTTTCACGCGAGGTGCATGAAACAAGCAATAGTGTTATTCCAAAAACTACAAAAATTCTTTTTATCATAATGGTTTATTTTGTGAAATAAAGTGGCAAATATAAGGTTTATTCAAGTATTTGGCTTTATTTTATTTGTCTAAATCTTCAAAATTAGAATTCATACTCTTAAATTCAGGAACAATTTGTTTCATTTTGGCTACAATATCATTCTTGTTATATGTTTTTGCAATCAAAAGTAGTGCCTCTACACCTTCAAATAAATGGTTGTTTTGATCAAAAGTTTCTTGGGCAATCATAATTTTTTCGTGATGTGTTGGGAGTGTTTTTGAATTGTCATTGAGCAATTCTTCAAAAAGTTTTTCTCCCGGACGCAAGCCCACTATTTCAATTTTAATTTCAACATCGGGTGTAAATCCTGCTAATCTAATCATTTTTTTGGCTAGATCCATGATTTTTACGGGTTTGCCCATATCAAATATATATATTTCCCCTCCTTGCCCCATCGCTCCAGCCTCTAATACCAACTGACATGCCTCTGGGATGGTCATAAAATATCGAATAATATCTGGATGTGTGATCGTTATTGGACCACCTTTTGCAATTTGGTCTGCAAACAATGGTACTACAGAACCATTTGATCCCAAAACGTTCCCAAATCGTGTGGTGATAAACTTTGTTGTACACAAATTCTCAGCTTGTTGATTTTGATGGTGCAAAGATTGAACAAATTTTTCGGCAATGCGTTTGCTCGCTCCCATAACATTGCTTGGGTTTACAGCCTTGTCGGTAGATACCATCACAAAGGTTTCTACATTATATTCGCAGGCAAGCTCTGCAAGATTTTTAGTCCCTGCTACATTACTAAAAATGGCTTGAGCTGGATTTTCTTCCATCAACGGCACGTGCTTGTAGGCAGCGGCATGAAAGACTACTTCAGGTTTGTATTTTTTAAAAACCTCTGTCAATGCAGATCTACTTCGCACATCACAAATAATGGTTTTAAATTTGGAAATACCCGAGATATGATTGGTTTCCAATCGTAGATTGTGCAAAGGCGTTTCGGCTTGATCCAAAATTATAATTGTTTTTGGAGAAAATGCTATTACTTGACGCACAATTTCGCTTCCTATCGAACCCGCTGCACCCGTGATTAATATGGTTTTGTCGCTCAATTGATTACTGATAGCCCTGTTGTCTATTACAATTGGTTTTCTGTCTAATAAATCCTGGATTTCAAAACTTTTTACTTTCTTGGATATTTCTTTGCCGTTGTCCCAATCTGAAATCAACGGAACGGTGTAAACTTTGTAGTTAAACTCCAAACAATCATCCACGATAGCCAATTGCTCTTCTTTTGTAAGGCTTTTGTCTGACATAATCAAGGCTTCAGCATCCAAAGACCGCATCAAAACAGGAATACGTTTGCTTAAATTTAAAATCGGTAAATCAAATATTCGTTTAGACATATTCTGATTTTCTTTGTCTATAAAACCTACTACTCTAAAACGGCTTGGCTTTTCGGTTTTTAAAGCTTTGGCAACCGAAATTGCATTAGAATCTGCACCAAAAACTAAAGCTCTCACTAAATTTGTTGACTGACTTTCAGCAAAATAAATTTCAAATGTTCTTTTTACAATAATACGATAAGCCAATAAGGAACAAAATGAAAATATAAAATTCACAAATAAACTTGTGTTCATAAACAGCTTTTCGCCAACAAATAGCGATGATGTATGATTGAATATAACCAATAAAACCATAGTCATCAATAGTGACAAGAAAATTTTGGTAGCATCGTCATAAGACGAATGTCTAATTATACCCGAATAAATCCTAAATAACCAAAATGACATCATATTGATAAGCAAAAAACCAGGTATTGTATAAAACAAATAACCAGTGTGAATGCTATTTAAACCCATCCCCCGAAACAGTTCATAGGTGATTAATGCCGAAAACGTAACAATCATCATGTCTATAAACAATATAACCCAACGTGGCAAATAGTTGATTGTCTTTAATTTATGTATAGATTCAAATCTTTTTAATATTGGAGAAATAATATTCATTAAGTAGGTACAAAATTATTGTTATATGTTTGAAAATAATCGTTTTGGGTTCAAAAATAGTTTTTTTTTTTGATTTTAAATCGTTTGTTTAAAATTAAACCGTGCAAACACATTAAAATTCAATCAAAGACAATAATTATGATTATCCCAACCTGTTATTTTTCGTTTGATACTAATGCTTTTCTTTGCCGAATTACTTTTTTGTGAAACCTATTGTATCGATTTTTAGAATACATTTTTTAAAGTCAAACCTATTAAAAATTTTGGAATCGCTTTGATTTTATTTGGTTTTTATTTGACCTAAAGTGATTTCCATTTCTATAGAAAGCCCCTAATAAATGGATAAAATATTTTTTTTATATTGTCTAAATCCTCAAGCCACAACTCTTTCATAATCATTTGATATTGGTATAATCTACGACCCTATTTGACCTGAAAATTAATAGTGATTTAAGTATAAAAATTGATTTACAATTTTGTATTTATACTTTAATACCAAAAAAAACGTTTTTGGTTTCAAAACTGTTTGAAGTGTCAAACGATACTTTGTCTAATTGTAAATTGAAAAAACGAGCAAAAC
>JAYTNQ010000436.1:0-17317 GCA_043748255.1 Bacteroidota bacterium | reverse complement strand
GTGGCTTGTTATTTTTTATGTAAAAAATCCAGCTACACAAAAGATGGAGCGTTTTAGGCTATCGGTTCCATTTCAAAAATCAAATGAACAAAGATTGGAGCATGGTCAAAAAATTGTAGATGACGTGAACCATTGAAAAACTAGAACTTCCATGAAATAATTTTTGGAAAACTATTTGGTGATAAAGGTTATCTTCGAAGAGATTTATTTGAACAATTATTTTTTGAAAACAAAAAGGTCTATTTTAGCCCCGATTGAGGCGGCATCCTTTTTGTTTTTTCTTTTTCAGAAAAACAAAAAGATATAGCCGAAAGCGGGACAAGGTGTATGAAAAAACAGTTGTGGTGCTTCAAAAAAAAAAAAAAACTACTGATATACTTTGATGTAATCTATTGTAAATGTTTGTGGTAGCGCTTTTTGGTCTATTTGTGGCCCTCCAAAATTGCCACCTATGGCGAGATCGAGGATAATGTAAAATGGCTTGTTGAAGGGCCAAGTGTCGTCTGTTTTTTGGTCTGGTTGATAGGTGTACACGATTTTGTTATCGACCAAAAAGGCGATTTTGTTGGGTGTCCAATCGATTGCATATTGGTGGTAGCCTTTTTCAATTTTGGGAAAATTTGTTTTTTTGGTGTTGATGGTGTTGCCAAAACTGGATTGGGAGTGTACGGTTGTGAATATTTCGTGTGGTGTTTTTCCTACATATTCGAGAATATCGATTTCGCCACATTTGGGCCATTTTATTTGATCTATGTTGGCTCCGAGCATCCAAAATGCAGGCCAAAGTCCGGTGCCTATTGGAAGTTTTGCACGGCATTCGATGCGTCCGTATAGAAATTCTTTTTTGGTTTTGGTGGTAATTTTTGTTGAGGTATAGATTTGACCTTCTTTTCGGGCTTCGATGATTAGTTTTCCGTTTTTGATTTGGTGGTTATTGGTAGTGTATATTTGATTTTCATTGTTTCCCCACCCACAAAGGTTTGGGCAGCCGTCTCCGGTTTCAAAGTTCCAAAAGTTTTGGTTTAGGGTATTTCCGTTGAAATTTTCTTGCCAAACGAGTTTTCGTTTTGCTTTTTGTGCGTTTGCTATTTGGGAAAAAATAAGCAAAATAAGGATTGCTTTTTTCATTTTATTGGTCTTTATATTCAAATGTTGCTTCGAGTGTATTGGCAGAATTGGTTCCTACAAATATTTTAAAATCGCCTGCTTCGGCTTCCCATTTTTTGTTGGCTGTAAAAAATGCAATGGTTTTTGGGTCGATAATGAAGGTCACTTTTTGGGTTTGGTTTGGTGTCAAAGTTATCATTTCAAATCCTTTGAGTTCTTTTACCGGACGTGTTGTTGAGCCAACTATATCTTGTATATAAAGTTGCACAACTTCTTTTCCGGTAGTTTTTGAGGTGTTTGTCACATTGACACTGACGGTTATATTTCCGTTTTTGTCAAAATTGGTTGTACTCAATTTCAAATCTGAATATTCAAATTTGGCATAACTTAAACCAAAACCAAATGGAAATTGCGGGGTATTTTTTTGATCAGAATAATGCGACCAAAACACGCTTTCGGGATCGTTTGTAGTGGGTCTTCCGGTGCTTTTGAAGTTATAATACATTGGTATTTGCCCTACATTTCGAGGAAAAGTCATGGGCAATTTTCCACTTGGGTTATAATCGCCATAAAGCACTTGTGCAATGGCATTTCCACTCTGTGAGCCCAATTGCCAGGCTTCTACAATTGCTGGAATATGGTCTGCAGCCCACGGAATGGTAAGCGGACGGCCATTGTTAAGCACTAAAACGATTTTTGGATTCACTGCAAATATGGCTTCTAATAATTCTTGTTGAACGCCTGGCAAACCTAATTCTGTTCGGCATCGACCCTCGCCTGTTTGCAATCCGTGTTCACCCAAAACCATGATGACTATATCTGCTTGTTTGGCTACTTCGATTGCTTTTTCAAAACCGCTTTTGTTGGTTGTATTTATTTTGGTTTCAGATCCAAAAATAGTTTTTCCTTCTGTTACATCTGCACCATTTTCCCAAGTGATTTGGTTGTTTTTATAATTTTGTAGTCCTTCTTGAACTGATATTGCGGTGTTATCATCGGCTCCTATGCGCCAGCTTCCTAAAGGACTGGTTTTGTCTATGGCGAGTGCTCCAATGAGTGCTATTTTGAGTCCAGATTTTGACAAAGGCAAAAGATTATTGTCATTTTTGAGCAATACAATTGATTTTTTGGCCATATCCAAAGCAATTTCTTGCAATTTTGGGTTGCCAACGGTTGCCTTTTCACGTTCTTCGTTGCAGTATTTGTATGGATTTTCAAACAAGCCAAGTTCAAATTTAACTTTGAGTATTCGTTTTACGGCATCATCAATTAGAGATTCTTGTACTTTTCCTTCATTGACCAAATTTTCTAAATGTTCAATATAGGCACTAGATTCCATATCCATATCAGATCCGGCAGTTAGTGCTATTTGTGCGGCTTGTTTGTTGTTTTTGGCAAATCCATGGTTTACCATTTCGCCTATCGAACCCCAATCTGAAACTACAAAACCTTGAAAATTCCAATCTTTCTTGAGAACTTCTCTTTGCAAATAGCTATTTCCTGTTGCAGGAATACCGTTTAATTCATTAAAGGAGTTCATAAACGTGCGAACTCCTGCATCAGCGGCGGCTTTGAAGGGCGGAAAAATGGTGTTTTGCAGCTCGTTTTCGCTTACATCTACGGTGTTGTAATCGCGTCCTGCTTCTGCAAAAGCGTAGCCTGCAAAGTGTTTGGCGCATGCCAAAATATTTTGATTTGATTTTAAATCGCCTTGAAAACCTTGTACTCTTGCTACAGCAATTTTGCTTCCTAAAAAGGGATCTTCTCCGGCGCCTTCCATCACCCTACCCCAGCGTGCATCTCGCGAAACATCAATCATAGGTGCAAAAGTCCAATTGATTCCAACGGATGATGCTTCTGTTGCAGCCATTTGGGCTGATTTTTGGATGGCTTCCAAATCCCAGCTTGCGGCTTCGGCTAATGGAATTGGACTGATGGTTTTGTAGCCATGAATGACATCAAAACCAAAAAGTAGTGGAATATGCAATCTGGTTTCTTCGACAGCCATTTTTTGAAGTGCTTTTACTTCTTTGACTCCTTTTACATTCAGCATTGAGCCAACTAATCCGTTTTTTAGATCTTGGTATTTTTTTGCAGCCTGTCCTTCTTTTGGTGCTGGCCCGGTAATATCATAAAAACCATTGTATTGATTGAGTTGCCCCACTTTTTCCGAAAGGGTCATCAATTTTATTATCGAATCGACTTTGAGGTCAATATTGATTTTATTATCATGCAGTGCTATTGCTTTTTGAGACACATTACAGCCCCAAAGCAACGAAAGACTTGCTCCTAAAACGATAATTTTTTTGATTTTTTTCATACAAATAGTTTAATAACGGCTTTTGATTATTGATACACTCTTACATAATCTACTTCCATGGATGATTGCGAAAAAGCTGGGTCAACTGAGCCTGCAAAAGTACCGCCCATTGCTACATTTAAAATCAAGAAAAAGTCATTATTAAAAGGTACATTAGCATTGTTTATGAAGGTATGATACAACACATTATCTACATAAAACTTAATAGAATTTGGCGTCCACAAAAGTTTATAAACTTTAAAACCTGTTGATACACCGGGAAAGGTAGCGTTGTTTGTGACTGCATTTCCGGCAAAATTTCCGGGATAATGTAAGGATCCATAAATTACATCTTGATTGTTTCCTTTGTGTTCCATAATGTCAATTTCTCCACAAAAGGGCCAAGCTACACTTGAAATATTTGCACCAAGCGACCAAATTGCAGGCCAAGTGCCTCCGCCTACAGGCAATTTTGCACGAACTTCAACTTTTCCGTATTTGAATTTGAATTTATCTTGCGTTTTTAATCGAGCCGAAGTATAGTTTGAACCGTTCAAATTTTGAGCTTTTGCGGTTATTTTTAAATTTCCATTTTGAACAATTACATTATTTGATGAGTTGGTATAATTTTGTAATTCACCGTTACCCCAGCCACCAGCGCCCAAATCATAGCCCCATTTTGTTGCATCTGGCGCACCATCAGTATTAAATTCGTCAGACCAAACCAAGTTGGAATAGTCTGCAATTGGATCTTGTACTGGCGGAATCGTAGTAAATGTTTGATACCATGCTAAAGCATTGTTATTGCCTTGCAAAACCCGCACAACGAGTCTGTTTTCTGTAACTTTTAGAATTTCATAAGTGCTGTTTCCTACATAATATCCCATAAATCCCCCGTCAGAAAAATTCATTAATGTACCTCTGGTTTCAGAAGTATGCTCTGGATTGAGAGTCACAACTGATTCTGAAGGCGCAAAAGTAACCGTTTTTTGTCCTACAGTAGAATAGGCATAACAAAAATCATAACCCGCAGTGCCTCCTCCAACACTTTGGAAAGCTGCATTGAAAAACGTTTTTCCGTTATTATTCAATTCATATTTGAGCGAGCTGCCATCTTTTGTAAAAGTCAAAACATTTTCATACAAACAGCTGCTTTCGGCAGAAGCCGCTTTTTCCCAAGGTTGTGCTAAATAATAATAGCCATAATAATTTTGATCTGCATTTGAAGAATTTGGACCCACACCAAGATGACCCAATTCTGAAGCGGCACAATACCATTTTTTTGAAGTTCCACCAGTTAAAAAGCTTAATGCTTCATCATCAGTAAAATTACTGAACACTTCAACTTCAATGGTTTTTGTAGTAGAAACGCCGCCTTTTCCAGAGGCTACAATAATGATACTGTGCTTGTTGATGCCGTTTTTTGAAAAACGATAATTCAATACTCCAGATGGAGCATTTTCAGTTTTGTCGATAAAACTATACTTATAGGAAATCGCATTTGAAGCTGTTGCTACAAAATTTACTTTTCCTGATCCATCACCATAAGGAGTTGCTGCAGTTTTGCCAACAATTTCGGCAGTAACTTGAAGGTTTGTTGGTGTAGTAACCTCGCCAAAAACAGCTTCTTCTGTTTGGCAATTTACCATAATCAGCAGTAGAAAAACCGAAATAACGGTATATAAATGATTCTTTTTCATAATATTTTTTGTTGAATTTGTGATTCAAATTTAATTTGATTGTTTAATATCGTCCAAATAATAGGTTGCGCCTGTGCCTGCAACGCCAAAATCACAAAACACAACCACTCGTTGATAGGTTTTGCTCGTGTTAATGGTGCTAAAATCAAATGTAAGTTCTTGCCAATCGTTTGCAACAGAGTTGGTAGCATCTTTTTCGATTATAATAGTATTATCTGCCAAATTTTCTAATTTCATTCTAACAACCATCCCGCTTTTTGGTGACCAAACTTTCATTTTAATTTTTTTCATTACAGAAAAATCAATAGGGTTTGATAATTCTATAAAAGAGCCTGCCCAAACTTGCGAGGCGTTTCCTTTTGTCAATGCTGCAACTTTTGAGGAAGTGTTGATTCCTGCAACCTTTGAATTAGCAGCAACTACTGTACTTGCTCCGCCAAAACTAATGAAAGTGTACGGCAAAGTTGCCGATTCAAAATCGAGGGGAAGCTTTACAATTACAGGTATAGTTGCAGTTACTGATTTAATAAATTCTTTTTTGGCAGCACCGCCCGTTACAGCATATACGCGAACTTGATAGGTTCCTGGATTTGTATAGATGTGTGATACCGTTTCGCCTTCAACAAATTTTTCGGCAGTTTCTGTTGGACTTTCGCCATAAAAAACTTCAAACCCACTTTCAAAGTCGGCTGATGCTTTTACAGTAATACCCAAGCTATTGATCGCAATTGGGGCAATATCTACGACCAAATTACTCGGTTCAAAAAAGGCGAGTGAGAGGGGCAAAGTAGTTTCGGCAGTTTTACCGTTTAGGGTTGTTCCTACGATTTTTACTCCAAATGTTCCTTCTAAAAAAGTATGTGTAATGGAACTTCCTGGATTTACGGTGCCAGGTTCTACGGTTCCGTCACCATAAAAAATTTGAAATTGGGTAACTCCTTCGCCTGAAGGTGTGATGGTTACTTTTCCAGAATTATCTGGTTTTATAGCCATCGACGCAGCAATCACTGTGGGTGCCGGTATATTGTCTAAAACCAATTCGGGCTTGTCTTTACTGCAATTTGAAAAAAGTGTAGCTGCAAATAGCAACATCAATAGTGGTATTTTTTTCATGTTTTTTTATTTTAATATCCTGTGTTTTGTTGCCAGTTTCCGTTTGAAAATTGAATTTCTTCATACGGAATTGGAAATATTTCGTTTTTGTTGCTTGTAAATCCTTTTATGGTTTGTTGTGCTTTACCGGTTCTTACCAAATCAAAAAATCTATGACCTTCGCCCATCAATTCTACGCGACGTTCTGCCCAAATAAAATCGGTCAATGTTGCATTTGATGCGCTAATATCATGGTTCAAATCACCAAAAGCCCTTCTACGCACTTGATTCAAATAATTTCGAGCTTTATCATCATTTCCACTTCTGTTATTGGCTTCGGCTGCCATCAATAGCACGTCTGCATATCGAATTGAACGATAATTGTTTGGGTTTGTCAAATTTTGATCTCCGATATTGGTATCTCCTTTTCTGGCCAAATATTTTCGATTAAAAAAACCGGTATGCTTATATCCTGTTCCGTATTTGGCGTTATTTGCCACTGCCCAAGCTGCGATATCTAAAACGGCAACATTCTTGCGAGAATCCCCTACTTCAAAGGCGTCATAGGCTTCTTGTGTAGGCACATTGAAGCTGTATCCACCATCAAAAAAGGGACCATTATAGTTTCTAATGCCATTAAAACCAACGGCTACATTACCTTCAGAGCATTGCAAACAGCCAAAATCGGCACCTTGTGCATCTGTATATTGAATTTCAAATACTGATTCTGTTCCATTTTCGCCAATGTTTTCAAAGATTGAATTATAATCATTTACCAAAGAGTAGCTATTTGAAGCAATTAATTGCTCCAGAATAGCAGCTGATGCTGCAAATTTGTTTTGATACAAATAGGCTTTTCCTAAAAGTGCTTGCGCTGCGCCCTTTGTCACTCGACCAGTTTGTGCGTTTGTAGCACTCAAATGGGCAATTGCAAAAGTCAAATCTTCTTCGATAGTCGCATAAACTTCGGTTGCAGGCGACCTTGTTATTGTTTTTTCGTCGTCCAATTTGAATCTTTTGTCTCCGTTTAAAGGAATTGCACCAAAAAATTTAACCAATTCAAAATGATAATAAGCGCGTAAAAAACGGGTTTCGGCTATCAATTGGTTTTTGTTGGGAAAATCAATCTTGTCTTTGTATTCCATAACATAATTGCAACGTTGTACCCCTACAAACATCCAATTCCATAAGTCTTTTAGATTGGAATTTACGGCAGTATGTGTCATCTCATCAATTTGTTGAATGCCGATAACATCGTTTGCGCTTTCACCTCCAGATAAGGTGTTGTCTGAAGCTATTTCTCCTAACATCACGTTGATGTAGGTTGGTTGCAACATATCATAAGCCGCAATTACAGCATTATTATAATCTGATTCTGTGTTGAAATAGTTTTCTGCGTCTAATGAATAAGGTGGTTCTTCGTTGATAAATTGTTCAGAACAAGAAATCATTAAACTTGATACAACTAATAATATCAAAACAGAAATTGTATAATATTTTTTCATTTTATTATTTATTAAAAATTAACATTAATACCAAACGAATATATTTTTGGGGCTGGATAAAATCCATAATCTATACCTCCTGAAATAGGATCTCCAGCATTTGCGGTTGGGTCAAAGCCTCTATATTTGCTAAATGTATATAAGTTGTTTATTGAACTATAAAATCTAATTTTTGAAATTCCTGCTTTGGAAGTAACTGTTGAAGGAAGCGTATATCCCATTTGTAAGTTTTGGATTCTCAAAAACGAAGCGTCTTCTACAAAAAAATCAGAAAATAAATTATTACTTGAAGCTCCAATAGTTACTCTCGGCGTTGTGTTGCTTGTTCCCTCTCCTGTCCAACGGTCTAATGTGTAATTTAATTTGTTCAGCTTGCTTTCGGTTCGTTCATAATTTCTAATAAGATCATTTCCTATCGATGCATAAGCATAAGAAACAAAGTCAAAACCTTTGAATTTTAGATTTATATTAAATCCAAAAGTATAATCTGCAATTGCTTTGCCGATATACGTTCTGTCTTTTACATCAACAATTCCGTCACCATTTGTATCCTTAAATCGAAAGTCTCCTGGCGAAGTTGGCGAACCAAAATTTTGAACCGGTGCGGCATTTATTTCAGCTTGGTTTTGAAAAATACCAGCAGTTTGCAAACCATAAAACACGCCTATAGGCTGACCCTCTTGCATTCGAGTTGGTTGAAGCTGTCCAATTGCAAAAGCACCGCTTTCTATAAAATGTGTTGCGTTATTTACTTCTAATACTTCATTTTTGATTGTTGTAAGATTACATCCCAACTCATATTTTAACTGATTGTTATTGTTTTTATAATTCAATACAAATTCAAATCCTTTGTTTGAAACCTTTCCTGCATTTACCGCTGGAGCTCCTGATCCTGGGGCATATCCACCATTAATTCCAGAAATTGGCACTCCTCCAACAATAAGATCTGTTCTAATGTCATTAAAATAATCTGCCGTAATTTCGAGTTTGTTTTTCAAAGTTTTTAATTCAAAACCTACATCAATTTTTGTGTCTGTTTCCCATTTCAAAACTTTATTTGGTATTGTGCCTACAGCAACTCCATTTACTAAAGTATTATCAAATACATAGGTTGCTTCACCAGTCAATTTAGATCTGTAGGCGTTTGCAGGCGCAACATCATTTCCTAAAGTTCCATAGCTTGCTTTTACTTTTAGAAAATTCAAAAGGCCGTCTTTATTGAAAAAATCTTCCTGAGAAACAATCCAACCGCCTAAAATTGAACCAAAATAAGCAACACTAAATTGTGAAGAAAACGTACTAGACTGATCTCTTCTACCGATTAACGACAATAAATATTTTTCTTTATAGTTATAATCTATTGTTGTAAACAAAGAAGGCCTTTTGTATGGTGTAGATTTGTAAGAACCCGTTGTAATCACACCTTGTGGTGGCGCACCTATTGCTAATTGAATATCTGCAAATTCCCATGAATTATATGGAACATCAAATCCAGTGGCATATAATCCTTCGCCTTTACTTTCGTGTAATGTACCTCCAAAAGTAACTTTCAACTTGTGCTTTTCAAAAAAAGTTTGTTCAAATTCACCAAACAAATCGAATGTAAAATCTCCAAAACGTGTTGCATTCTGAGAAACGCTATTTCTTACCACATTAAATACTTTTGATTGGCCATAAAAAAGGGCTTTACTAAAAGATTTTCCGACATCATTTCCAGAATTAAAGCCATATCGTGCGGTTATTTTGAGTGGCTTGAATGGTTTGTATTGTAAAACAAAATTACCAAAAATTTTGTGTTGATTGTAGCTGTTGTAGGTGTTTTCTATTTGAGCCAATGGATTGATTACTTCGTTTCCATAACCCGCAGTATCTGGCACTAAAGTATAATTTCCGGCGGCATCGTATGGCGAAATTGTAGCCGGTGTATTGATCGCATTGAACAATACAGATCCAATACCTCTTTCGTTCAAACCTTGTCTGTTATAATCCAAATAGTTTAAATTAGTTGCCAAATTTAGTTTTGACGATAAATCAACGCCTAAAGACACTCTTGCATTACTTCTATCAAATCCAGATTTTCCTAAACCAATAATTCCATCTTGCTGAATTTTTGAAGCGCTAAATGTGTAAATTATGTTCTCTGAACCTCCAGAAATTGCAATATCTTGGTTGATAATAGTTGCTTTTTTAAAAACTTCATTTTGCCAATCTGTTCCTTTTCCTAAACCTGTAACATTTGGGAAAGGCAAAATTTGTCCATCATTTGCATAGCTCTCGTTCAGCAATAAAGCATATTCTGTGGCATCCAATAAATTAATTTTTCTGGTGGTCTCTTGATTTCCAAAATAGGAATTAAAAACTATTTTAGTTTTAGCGTTTTTCTTTCCTTGTTTGGTAGTAACCAAAATTACACCGTTTGCACCTTTCGATCCATATACTGAAGCTTGAGCATCTTTCAAAACCGTAATGCTTTCTATGTCAGATGGATTTAACAACGATATATCTCCTTCATAGCCGTCAATTAACGTATAAGGTTGATTGTTCGAATTCGAAGAAATTCCACGTACATTAATACTAAATCCCGCTCCAGGTGCCCCAGATCCAGAATTAACAACAACTCCAGCTACTGTTCCTTGCAGTGCCTGTGTTGCAATAACGGGCCTAATTTCCTCAATAGTTTTGCTTGAAACTACTGTTACAGAACCTGTTACGTCTTTTTTCTTTTTGGTGGAATATCCCACCACAACCACTTCGTCAAGGGTATTGACGATGGCAGATAATGAAATGGTCAATTTTTGACTTTTTTTGATTACAATTTCATAATTTTTGTACCCTATAGAGCTAAAAACCAAAGTGGAAGGTGCTTCAAGATTTGAAAATCTAAATTTTCCATCTGCATCTGTAGCGATACTTTGAGTGCTGTTTTTAACCACAATGTTAACCCCAGGAAGAGTGGCTGCGGTTTTGTCATCAACTACTTTTCCACTTATTTCGATGGTTTGTGAAAAACCAAACAAAGAGAAAAAAAGTAAGTTGATTAATAATAAGTTCGATTTCATATTTTTTTGTTTCTACAAATTTAATTTTTTTTAGCGATTTTCTTCTTTTTATACCATTACAAAAACCAAACCCAATGTTGTTTGTCTTTTTTTACAAGGATATCAAATTAAACACAACGTTTACAATACATTAAAACCGTTTTTAAATGTATATTGGGTAAAATTATTGTGGTTTGTTGTGGTTTTGTATGGTTTTGCTTTTCAAATAATTACTTTTTATATGGATAAAATATATTCTACAAGTCCTTGTTCGTGAGGTAAATCCATTTTCTTTCTCAATCGATATCGCTTTATTTCTACACTTCGAACAGATATGTTGATAAGAGGTGCTACTTCTTTTGAAGAAAGGTTTAAACGTAAATAAGCACACAACCGCAAATCATTTGGTGTCAATGATGGATGAGCTAATTTTACTTTTTTCAAAAAATCTTTATCGGCATTATCGAAAGCTTCTTTAAAAACATTCCAAGATGAATCTTCCGTTATATTGCGACTTATTGTTGAAATAACGTTGTTTATATTATTGCTACCACCTTCTGTAGTCGTGGTTTTTAAATCTTCTTTGATTAGAGCTAATAATTCATTTTTTTTGATTAAACTCATTGTAGATACCGCCAACTCTCGATTTTTTGAATCGACATCTTGCAGTAATTGATCATTATGAATGCGCATCAACTGTTGTTCATTTTCGAGTTCTTTGATTTCTAATAACAAATTGTTTTCTTCAATCAATTTTTCTTGTTGTTTATGATAATAATTTTTGTATGTTTTATGAATATATCGTGCCAAAACAAAACCTAAAATTAAATAAAACAACAGTGCAAAATAAGTGGCATACCAAGGTTTTTTGATCGTAAAAGTATAGGTTGCCACATTATCGGTACCCGAATTAGCAATTTTACATTTTACCTTAAAAGTATAGGTGCCCGCCGATAGGTTTTTAAAATTCACTGTAGATTTTGCACTCCATTCACTCCAACGATTCTCAAAGCCATCTAACAAATATTTGTATTCTGCATTGATATATTTGTTATATTCTGGAATTGTATAATTGAAAGTAAGGTTGTTTTGATCATGAGAAAAACTGCCTTCATCTTGAATCGAGCAATTTTGCTCTAATTCGTTGATTTTGTTCACACCAATCTTTGAAATAGCAATATTGTAGTTTTTAAAACTTAAATCATTAATATTAATTGTATAATAGCCATCTGTTGTACCTATCAAATAAACAGAATTTGATAATTGAGATATATTTTCATAGCCTAACATCGAATTTGTTAAGGCTGCCGGAATAGGTATTGCATTTTGCTTCAATTCATTACCAATTTTACTCATTGAAAAATAATGAATATAATTTTTTGAAAACAACCAAATTTTATTCGATTTATCAACGATCATTTTTCCTGATGTATATTCATCTTTTTCAAAAACGGCACTTAAAACTATGTCTTTTTCAAATGTTTTTGATGTAGGGTTTAGTTTGAAAATACCTTCTTTATAAGCATAATAAATGGTGTTATAAAATTTCGCCAAACAAGCATTTTTTCCTTTCGTAGGCGAAGAAAATGCTTTGTAATTAATAACTTTTAGTAAATTTTGATCTAATTTTAAACCAAAAACTCCTTTGTATTCATGACTGATATACACTTCTTGTCCAGCCGTTAACTCAAAATACTTGGACGAATAATCGAATCCTGAAATTTTATTCCTAAAAACCCAGTTGTTATTTCGATGTTCTAATACCGATAGTCCAAAATAATTTCCTTGCAGAATTAAATTGGAATTGTTTTGCACACTTTCAAATTTCCAAGTACCAGATCCAGAAAAAATGTTTCTTGCAGTGGCATTTTCAATAATAAATGTACCCGAATCATGTCCACAAAAAAGTGTGTTTTGATATTCAAACAAAGACCAAACTTGACCTTTTGTACCATTTATTAATTGAAAATTATCGTTGCTTTGAAAATTTTTAAAAAATAATCCTTGATTGGTACCAATATATAGTTTGCCATTGTGTAAAATAGAGGTATAAACAGTACCCAAAATACCGGTGTCATCTGAAAAACTTTTTACAGGCGATTGCAGATTGATACAATTTATACCATTATCCAAGCCCATCCACAAATTTTTGTCGGCATCTTCAAAAAGTGACAAAATGGTGTTGTTGCTCAAGCCCTTATTTTGGGTAATATGATATTTGATAACCCCACTTTTTGAAACTATAAAAACGCCGTTTGAAACCGTTCCAATAGCAAACCCACCGTCCCAGAGCTGCTCACAGCTATAAATACTATTTGAATCTATTTCTGGATTGTTAAAAAATTTGGTCAAATTGGATCCAGAAAGTTGAAACATTCCATTCAATTGGGTTTGAACTAACAATCCTTCATCTACTGCAAAAAGGTTAATTATTCTGTTGTTTATAAGGATCGGACTGCCTGAAATTAATTTGCTTTTTCCATTTTCTATCTCAAAAAGCCCTTCGTTTTTGGTTTGAAAATAAATAGCGTTCTCTGTACTGAATGATTTAAGAATATTACTTTTTGGAATTATAATTTCAAAATTTTTAACTTTCGTGTCATAAATATATATTTTATTCAATGACTGAAAAACAACCCATTGCTCATAGTTAATAATATTCCAAAATTGTTCATCATCAATAATTTTGGTTTTAATATTTTGGCTTAACGATGTGTATTTTAATTGTCCATTTGACTGTCTTTCCCAAAATCCAAATTCCATATAACAGCCCGTAAAAATCTTGTTTCCAATCACTTTTACAGATCTTATAATCGTTTCGTTTGGAGATTTATAGAGTGTCCAATTTGAACCATTAAATTCCAATAAACCTTCATTATTTGCAAAATAAACATAATGGTTTTTATCTTGGTCAATCATCCAATTTTGATTACCTGCCTCATACAAATTTGGACTGTACTTGACAATAGGTGGCAACTCTTGGGCATTTCCAAAAAAGACAAAAAGATACAAAAAAGCAACAATAGCTTTTGATTTTTGAAATTTTAACATATTTTTTTCGAAATTTAAAATATTTTCCAATTCGATGTAAATTTAAATATTCAGATACTATAAAACAAAAAAAGCACGCTGTATAAAGCGTGCTTTTAGATTTCTATAAAAATTATTTTTTAACCAATCTGCTTGTGCTTGATTGCCCATCTACAGTTGTTTTTACCACATAAATTCCTGCTTCCAAATTTGAAATATTCAAATTTACTAAAGTTGAATTTGGCTGGTTTGAAACTACTTGTTGGCCCAAAACGTTATAAATTGCAATGTTTTGAATGCTACTTTTGGCTTCAATAGTCACTATTCCTGTTGTTGGGTTTGGATAAATTTTGCTGCCAACAAGCTCGTTGTTAGAAACATTCAATTGTTGTTTCCAAAAATAAATATTATCTAAATAAAATGTTGGTCCACCAAATGGTACTGCTTCAAATTTGAACTGAATCACATTTGTTTTTGGAATAGCATACCCAGACAAAGCAATATCTGCAGAATTCCATCCGCTCAATGTTGGCGTTAATGTCACCGAAGCTTCACCACCTCCGTCACCAGCAACCAAAAACACTTTAAAACCGGTTGCGTCTGGTGTCCAATAATCGATATGCAATTTTTCCATTTGGGTACTTACAAGATTAATTCCTGCTGCAAATTGATTGCCTTGATAATTCATATTGCTGTATTTTTTTGTTGGGTTACCCGCAATCATTACCTCTTCATATTGCGTAGTTTGTCCCCAACTTGGATTAAAATCTGTACCAGCAAGATCTGCATAAGCGTTGCTGAATATAGAAATCACATTTCCTGGAAGACGTGTTGGAGGCACAGGTGCAGCTGTTGCAGGAGGAGCAAATGAAACCACTAATGATGCTGTTGCACTACCCGTTAAAAAAGCACCAGAAGCTGCTTGATTTGCAGTGATAATAGTAGTACCTACACCTACAACTGTGATCATGTTTCCGGCCACAGTAGCCACTGCTGTATTGCTACTTGTATAAGAAAATGCACCTGGACTATCAGATGTAGGAGCTACAATGGCAAATGGAGCATCTCCTGTAAATTTTGCTGGAATCGTAAAACCAGTTATCACTGGAGTTCCAGCTGCTGAAGCAGGTCTCCAAAAATAAAGATTGTCATAATATAGAGTTCCTCCTCCAGGCAATCCTTCAAATTTGAACTGAAATGCTTGGGTCAAATTAGGAACTGTATAGCTTGTCATTGGGATGTCAAAACTGTTCCAACCAGCTATTGTAGGCATCAATGACACAGCATTTTCTGCACCAGGGCTAATCACAGAAACTTTAAATTCAGATACGTTTGCTGTCCAAACATCAATATGTAATTTTGTCATTTGTGAAACGTTTATATTACTACCAAATTCAACACCTTGATAGTTCAAGTTTGCTAATTTTTTGGTTGGATTTGTAGCTATAATTTCATCTGTTGCAATAGTAGATTGGCCCCAGTTTGGGTTCCAATTTCCAACTGTAAAATTGGTGTAGGCATCACTAAATGCCGAAATTACATCAATTGGATTTCTAACAGGAGGTGTTGGAGCCGCAGCAATTGGGCTTGTTGGTATTGAAGACGCATTTCCAAAAGTAATATTGTCAATATAACAAATATTATCAGTCGTTCTTGGTGCAAAATCTGGAAAAAACACAATTTGATCAATTCCAGTAGATGTAGCTTCGCCAATTTTGCTCGAAAAATTAAATGTCAATTCTTCCCATTGGTTGATAAGGGTGTTCGACACCTTTAGCTCGCCAGTTGAAGCACCTGATGCCGTTGAAAATTTGATTCCAACAGGGCTAATAACAGATTTGTACACCATTATTCTTACAACTGCATTGGCTGCTGTAAGGGTAAAAGTTCCAATTCCGGCACCATGAGCACTTTCAAAACCAGCATAAGGAGCGCCAGCAACAACAGTAATATATTTGCAAACCGTTGTAGAATTATTTGTTGCTGAAGGGGAAGGATTTGCAACCATTGCAGGTGCAACATTTGTACCGTTTTCAAACGCGCCCCAAGCCCATGAAGCACCGTTTCCGCCGGCTTCAAAATTGATTGGGTTAATTTGTGAATATCCAAAAGACGTCACAAACATTAAAAAAAGAAGGGTAATTTTTTTCATGATTTTTTTGATTAATTTAGTGATACAAATATAGAAATTTATTTCGTACTATATGAGGATATTTTTATATATAAAAACCATACCTAAAAAATGCAACTAACTAAACAAAAATAGCCGTATTTGTTGGTGTTTACAAACATTAAAAAAAACAAAATTTTGTAAAATGTTGTATAAATGTATAGGGACTATATCGATAGCGTAATCGAACTTTTGTAACTTTTTTTGTCAATATTATTATAATCTTATTTGTTTTAATACCAAAAAAAAATGAAAGTTCAGAATGATTTTTAAAACCAAAACAGCCTAAATTGAAGTGATGTATCAATATGATGTTACTATTGTCAAATTTCAATTATTATAAAGTTTCAAATGCGAAAACAGTATCCAAAAAAATCAAAATTAATTTTGATACAGGTTGGAGTTGATAGAGAATTAAACTAACTTCGGTTCTAAAAAGTGTATTATTGTCTGAAAAATACTGGTCATTTGCATTAAATAATTTACTTAACCAACTACATTTTTCGATCTAATTATAAAAAATTATTTGATTTTTACCACTTTAATTAAAAAAAATATTGTCTTATTTTTATAAATAAATATGGCTTTTAATTTATTTCAAAAAAAAACCACCTTTTTTGTGGTGGTTATTTATTTTATCGGATAGGAATTTTGTATATAAATCCTTGTTGAAAGTTGAGATTTTTAGGTATCACAGTATTATCTCCTTGATAGATTGCATTGAATCTAAAGCTTCCAGAAATGGTTTGATTTGCAAAATCGTATTCTGTAATTACAAATTCGCCATTCCCAAGGTCTTGCCCTGTAGTGTAGGTTAGAACAACATTATCTTCGTTATATATATATCTTGCTTTTATTTTATTGCTAATGGCATCTGAAGTTCCAAATTTATAAGTCACTGGATTCGCTTTTGAAATTGGTGTTTTTGGTGTTGGTACAATTAGGGTTATTGTTTCAAGACCGTGAAAAGCGTTGATGGTCAAATTGGTAGTGTCTATAGATACTTGTGTAATGTCTGCACGCCATTTGAGGTTATTTTTTTGACCTTCAAATGTTGGATTATTAAATTTCACGTCTGTTTCGCAAGATATGATTGCCGTAATTATGCCCAAAAACAATAATATTTTTTTCATTTTGTTTATTTATATTTTTTTACAAAAATAGATTTTTATTTTAGAATTGCTATTTTAATTCAAATAATTTACTTTTTTTCGATTGCAAGATACTATGATAGTGCCGCTTGTACTTGATCTGCTGCTTCTTGAAACTGAACGGCAGATAGAATTGGCATTCCAGAATTGTCTATTAATTCTTTGGCAATCTCGGCATTTGTGCCTTGCAGTCTTACAATTATTGGCACTTTGATAGCGTCGCCC
>JAYTNQ010000435.1:0-2657 GCA_043748255.1 Bacteroidota bacterium | reverse complement strand
AAAGTATTTGATAGAGATTGAAAAATTGTGATTTAACACATTGTTGTTGAGCAAATTACTAAAATTGTCGGCAAAATTTTTGTTGATTTGATTGTTGTTATTACCAGAATTGTTGCGATATAGCATAATAATTTGGCTCCCGGGAGCAAACCAATAGTTGTATGACAAATCAAAGTTCCAAAGGCTGAAATCTTGGTTTAGATTGCTATAATTTTGGTTTATTTCGTTAAGATTTCCGTTGGTTTCTAATTTCAAAAAATAACTGTTTTCTACAAAAGACCAATAATGTCGCACGGTTAGGTCAAAATTCATTTTGCTATTCACAGAATATTTTCCTGTGAGGGCATTTGAATAAGAAAGTATTTCACGATTGCCAAAAACGATATCGTAAGCGGTATTTGGGTCATTATCTAAATCCATGAATGCTGCAAATCCTTTGTCGTTCAGCTGTTTGTCAAAATTAAAATTATAGTTCATCGCAAATTGATTGCTAAATCGGTATCTTGGACCTAAATTAAAACCATATCCGTCTTGACTTTTGACGGTTGTAAGATTGAAATATGGGTTGAAATCGATTGCAAATTTCTTGTTATAATCTGTTGAAGCATACATCCATAGATTGAAGTTTTCGGGTGTGATAAAGTAGCGTCCTGCAACACGAGGTTCATAATAATTATAGTTTTTGAATAGATTAAAATTGATTCCTGTGCCGATTCCTACATTTTTTTTGGTATTTAGATGTACATTCAAATTAACGCCATTACCAACAATTTTGCCGGTTTCGTTTTGATAACCGACAGCGGCATTCAAATTACAAAAAAAACTATTGAGGGTTTTGGTAGATTGCAAAATACGATAATTGATATTTCCAAAGTATTTGGAATATCCAGTTTCATTGTTGATCCCTAAATCGTTATTGTCATAATTTTGACCTATAAATTCGGCTCCAATTGTGGATCTCCACTTGCCTTCGGTTTCTGAAAGTGCAATGTTGGAACTCAAGCCCGTTTTGTCTTGATCGCTGTGAACATAGCTGTATTTAAAATCACCCGCAAATTTGTAAGTATTTGCTTTTGTATTCAAATCCCAAACCAAGGCCGATACATTGGCATCTCGAAAACTGCCATTTCTGATGACATTTGTATTCACAAATGATATGGAGGAATTTTTATTAAAACGCTGGTCCAACACTAATACGTTATAGTTTGATGTGGGGTCTATCAATGCTTTTCGCTCCTCGCCTGTTTTAAAATTGCGCACTGTGGCAAAAGTGTTTTCGGTAATGGCGTTTAGAATTCCGATTCCTAAACCGGCTTTGGTGCGCCCCGAAATTTTTGTGGCATTTAACAAACTTGTTTTTGACGGGCTAGCGATAGTTTGTTCGTCTATCGTTGTTTGTGCTTGAGCAATTGGCCTGCCGCCTATTCGACGAGAATAGAGCAAATTTCCTTTAGAAAACAGGTCTGTTCCTTCTGTAAAAAAGGCTCTGTTTTCATTAAATTGTTGTTCAAATGGGCCAAGATTTAATATTCTTTCGTCTGCGGCGGCTTGACCAAAATCTGGTATCAAAATGGCATCAAGTGTAAATGCGTCGTTGATACCATATTTGATATCCATTCCCAGATTGATGCTGCCTTTTGTTTTTTCGAATGCGTTTGCGTTGGTATAAAAAGAAGCGTATGGCAAAAAGAACAGTCTTGTTGGGGTTTTAATATTTTCGATACCAGTCAAAATCCCTGCTTGTTGGGTAAAATTTCCGGACTTATTATCTATAGGGTTCCAAGCAAATGTTTGTCGTTTGTATTTTATATTTCTGATGAAGTTGATTCCCCAAGTTTGTATTTTATCTGCCGGAAATCGCAATGCTGCATAAGGTATTCTCATCTCTACGGCCCATCCATAAGATGTAAAAACGGCTTTGCTTTTCCAGACGGCATCCCACGAAAAGTCTTCGCCATCATTGCTACCCAAACAGTCTAATTGTCCGTCTGAAGCGGAAACAAAAAATCGATAATCTTGTTGCCCATCGTTGTAGCCGTTTATAGAAACACCCATAAAATCTGCCGCTCCCAGATTGTCGCGGGCAGCAATTTCTTTTAAAATTTTGGTAGGCTCATCGTCAAAAAGTTTGGCGGCAATATAGATAGCGTCATTGTCATAAACGACTCTAAATTCTGATTTTTTGGCTGGATCAACTGCTTTTCCATTATCTGGTTCAAACATAATAAAATCGGTAGCTATTGCTGCTGTGTCCCAACTTTTTTCGAGAAATTTGCCATCAATTGTAATGTTCTCGGAAGTAAATTTGGTGACTAATGTTTTTTTTTGGGCAAAAACACTTATTCCTGATAAAATTAAATATAAAGTAAGTGCTTTTTTCATAATAAACATTTTTTAGTCGCTGCAAAGGTTTGAATAATAGTCTGATATAACAACAAATTGTTACTGTTTATTGCATTCAGTTGTTGTTTTTTTATAAAAAAACCCTTACAAATGAAAAAAATCAGACAAAAAACGATTTATTGCTACTTTTAAATTTTCAATTTGTCTGGATTATAACCAATATATGGCATTTGGGTCTCTTTGAAGTGGATGCCAAAAGTGGCAAGCTCCTCAAGAATTGGTTGATACACTTCTTTTTTGATAGGCAATTGTAC
>JAYTNQ010000434.1:0-2657 GCA_043748255.1 Bacteroidota bacterium | reverse complement strand
CTATTGGTGTCGAAAAAGGAATTGAATTGATGAAAGCCGAAAATCTTGAACCTGCAGATTGGGTTTTGGAGATGTTAGCCGCTGGAAATCAAACTTTTTATTCGGTCAAGGAAGGCGCAACCTGTTTTTATAACATTAGTACAAAAACACAACAGAAAGTTCCGGGACAAGACAGTTTTATTATTTTAAACAATATTCGCGAAAGCAAAAAAGTTTGGAGCAATCCAGACGCTATCATTCAAGATTTGGGAGATGGGATTTTGAATCTCGAGTTTCAATCAAAAATGAATACCATTGGTGGCGGGGTTTTGCAAGGTATTAATAAAGCCATTGACTTGGCAGAAACCCAATTTCAAGGATTGGTAATTGGAAATCAGGCGGCCAATTTTACGGTTGGTGCCAACTTGGCCATGATTTTTATGATGGCTGTCGAGCAGGAGTATGACGAGCTGAACATGGCTATCAAAATGTTTCAGGACACGATGATGCGATTGCGATATTCGGCCATTCCAACAGTTGTTGCGCCTCACGGCATGACCTTTGGTGGTGGTTGCGAAATGAGTATGCACGCAGACAAAGTAGTAGCCGCAGCAGAAAGCTATATTGGTTTGGTTGAGTTTGGGGTTGGCGTTATTCCGGGCGGTGGCGGCAGCAAGGAAATGGCTTTGAGAGCCTCGGATTTGTTTCACAAAAACGATGTCGAATTGAACGTTTTGCAAGAATATTTCTTGACTGTAGCCATGGCAAAAGTCTCAACATCGGCTTATGAAGCTTTTGATTTGGGAATTTTACAAAAAGGAAAAGATATTGTGGTTGTAAATAAAGACCGTCAAATTGCGGAGGCCAAAAAACACGCATTGATGATGGCAGAAGCAGGATATACACAACCAATGCGTCGAACTGATGTAAAAGTGTTGGGCAAGCAGGCCCTTGGAATGTTTCTTGTAGGCACCAATCAAATGGTAGCGGGCAAATATATTTCTGAACATGATCTAAAAATTGCCAACAAACTCGCTTATGTGATGGCAGGTGGCGATTTGAGCGAGCCCACAATGGTTTCTGAACAATATTTATTGGATATTGAAAGAGAAGCATTTTTGAGTTTGTGTACAGAGCGGAAGACTTTGGAGCGAATTCAGTTTATGTTAACTAAAGGAAAGCCATTGAGAAATTAGGAATAAGATTCTAAATCTTAATACCTAAAACCAATATCTTAAAACAAAATCTAAATACTTAATCTGCTACACTTAATACTAGATCCTCCCATGAAAACAGCATACATTGTAAAAGCCTACCGAACCGCAGTTGGCAAAGCACCAAAAGGATTATTTCGTTTCAAACGCCCTGATGAATTGGCTGCAGAAACCATCGAATTTATGATGGCAACGCTACCCGATTTTGACAAAACCCGCATCGATGATGTGATGGTAGGCAATGCCATGCCCGAAGCCGAGCAAGGTTTGAATGTGGGTCGATTAATTTCGCTCATGGGACTAAAAGTTGAAGATGTACCAGGCGTAACAGTCAACAGATATTGTGCCTCTGGACTTGAAACCATTGGAATGGCAACAGCCAAAATCCAATCTGGAATGGCGCATTGCATTATAGCAGGTGGAGCCGAAAGCATGAGTTTTATTCCGATGGGAGGCTACAAACCAACACCAGATTATGGCGTTGCAAAAGCTGGAAACGAAGACTATTATTGGGGTATGGGATTAACCTCAGAAGCGGTTGCCAAGCAATTTAATATATCTCGTGAAGACCAAGATGCGTTTGCGTTCCACTCGCACAACAAAGCATTAAAAGCACAATCCGAAGGCAAATTTGACAGTCAAATTGTACCAATTTCTGTGGATCAAACTTTTATAAACGAAAACGGAAAAAAAGAAACCAAAACCTATATCGTCTCCAAAGATGAAGGGCCAAGATTTGGAACATCCTTAGAAGGTTTGGCAAATTTAAAGCCTGTTTTTGCTGCCGATGGCACTGTAACGGCCGGAAATTCATCACAAATGAGTGATGGAGCAGCTTTTGTATTAGTGATGAGCGAAGAAATGGTCAAAGAATTGAATTTGAATCCAATTGCCAGATTGGTAAACTTTGCTTCGGCGGGGGTACCACCAAGAATCATGGGAATTGGCCCCGTAAAAGCAATTCCTAAAGCCTTAAAACAAGCTGGATTAACGCTACAAGATATCGATTTGATCGAGCTAAACGAGGCCTTTGCAAGTCAAGCACTTGCCGTAACCCGTGAGCTAGATTTGAACCCAGAAATTATCAACGTAAACGGTGGTGCCATAGCATTAGGACACCCACTTGGTTGCACAGGAGCAAAATTATCGGTGCAATTGTTTGAAGAAATGAGATTGCGAAAATCTAAATATGGCATAGTGAGTATGTGTGTAGGAACAGGGCAAGGAACGGCAGGGATTTTTGAGCTTTTTTGAGAAAAGAGAGAAATAGAACATAGAGAATAGAATATAGAATATAGAGAATAGAATATAGAATTTGAGTAAAATTTGATGTAAAGTGAATAAAGACTATACTCTATACCCTTCCTCAAATAAAATAAAAAACAACATGAAAGACATCACCCGCGGAGGACAATTCCTCGTAAAAGAAACAAATTGCGAAAACATTTTCACACCCGAAGACTT
>JAYTNQ010000433.1:0-2669 GCA_043748255.1 Bacteroidota bacterium | reverse complement strand
CAAAAATCGAACAAACTTGTTTGGAAACGAGAGTTTGTAATGAGAATAAAGCTGTAGGGTATTAAATGAGTTGTTGTAATCTTGAATTCGCTGATTGTCAAAACCGCTAATATATTCATTTATAGACAGTTCTGATGGTTTCCAATCATAATTACAATGCACAATTTGATAATAATAATTGGATTCATCGCCATATAAATCATCAAATTGAAGCTGAAATGAGTCGCTTAACGCAAAAATAGGTATTGTATTTTGACCATTTTGCACAAAACTAACCGTCTTGATGTTAAACGGAGGTACCACTTCGACTTCGGTTTGCGAAATCCCCAGCTGTAGCAAGAAGAGACAGAGCAGTAAAACCATGTTTTTTTTGTTCATGTTTGCTTTTTTTAAGGTTTCAAAACGGCAATTGCGGTTTTAATTCTTTGAATAGTATCATGCTTTCCAATCAATTCCATAATATCAAAAAGATGTGGTCCTTTGAGCGCGCCCACCAAACTCAATCGGAGCGGCTGCATTATTTTTCCCATCGAAATTTGGTGGTTTGTCATCCAATCCTTGAGTTCGTTTTCGATATTTGTGGCTTCAAAAACGGATATTTCAGAAATTACTTCAATGGCTTGTTGCATCAAATCAGTGCTTTCTTCTTTCCAGTTTTTGCTTGCTTTTTCGTCAAAAACCGTTGGAGCTACAAAAAAGTAATCGCTTAAACTCCAAAATTCTGAAACAAAATTTGCACGTTCTTTGATGAGATTTACAATTTTTTCGAGCCTTTCTTTGTCAAGAAGGTTCTCGTCAAGATGGCTGGTTTTTTTCAAAAAAGTGTCGTCTTTGCTATAAATTTCTGCTAATTCCTCGTTTGTTTTCTGCATCAAATAATGGTGGTTGAACCAGTTGTTTTTTTCTGGATCAAATTTGGCACCTGCTTTATGAATGCGTTTCAGATCAAATTTTTCGACCAATTCGGTCAACGAAAATATTTCTTGTTCGGTGCCATCATTCCAACCCAATAGCGCCAAAAAATTTATCACCGTTTCTGCAAAAAAGCCTTTTTCTTTATACCCCAACATCACGCCATCGTCTGTCTTCCATTGCAGTGGAAATACCGGAAAACCCAATTTTTCGCCGTCGCGTTTTGATAATTTTCCGTTTCCAATTGGTTTTAAGATCAAGGGCAAATGCGCAAATTCTGGTTCAAACCAACCAAACGCACGATACAACATCACGTGCAGTGGCATCGATGGCAACCACTCTTCGCCCCGAATCACGTGTGTGGTTTGCATCAAATGATCATCGACAATATTGGCCAAATGATAGGTTGGCATTCCGTCAGATTTAAACAAAACTTTGTCGTCTAGCAGGTTGCTGTCAAATTTTATTTCGCCCCGAATAATATCTTGTAACACCAAAATTTGATCAATAGGCGTTTTAAAACGTATGACAAAAGCATCACCACGCGCGATTCGCTCTTGTGTTTCTGCGACACTGATTGCTAATGAGTTATTAAGTTTTTCTCGATTATGATGGTTGTATATAAAGGTTTTTCCTTTTGTTTCGTGTTCTTTTCTATGCTGGTCTAATGTCTCTGTGGTATCAAAAGCATAGTAGGCATTACCACTTTCAATTAATTCATCGGCATATTTTTTGTACAGATGTTTGCGTTCCGACTGTCTATAGGGTCCAAAAAGCTCGTTTTTGCCAACGGTTTCGCTAGGCGAAATACCAAGCCAATCCAACGCTTCCAATATATAGGCTTCGGCACCATCAACAAAGCGATTTTGATCTGTATCTTCGACCCGTAGATAAAAAACGCCATTGTTTTTTTTTGCAAATAAATAGTTAAATAGTGCGGTTCGAACGCCGCCAATATGCAGTGCTCCTGTTGGGCTTGGTGCAAAGCGCACCCGAACTTGTGGGGTCATAATCATCAATTTTTATACAAATATAGTATTTCGACGGCAATTTTGCGGAAGCGAGATTATTTTTGGTCTATTTTAATTCAAATTTAGCATTATTTCAAATTTTTGCCACCAACTTATTCATCAAAACAAACCAAAGCGGCGGAAAAAACGCCAATACCATACTCGCTGGATATCCAAATGGCAGTTGTGGGCTGCTGTGGTGATGCTCTAAAACCTGGTATTTTTTTTGCGACTTGAAGTGGTGATCGCTATGACGCGTGAGTTCATACAGAATGATGCGCCCCAAAATATGGTTGGAATTCCATGAATGTTTTTCGGAAACACGCTCATATCTGCCCGACGGCAAAATGGATCTTTGCAAACCATAATGTTCGATATAATTAATGGTTTCTAACAACAAAAAACCAACAATGCCAGCAAAAACAGCAATTATTGATGCTTTACTGCCAAATGCAATCCAAATTATAAATGGGTATAAAACTTGTATAAGTGTAAACCACATCATATCGTTTTTGGTAGAATACCAAGCTGTTTTGTTGGTTTTGTTTAATTTTATTTGAATTTTCCAAGCTTCTTTATAGGTGCCACAGATGGTTTGCCACCAAAAAGCATACAAACTTTGATTTATTTTTGCTGTTGACGGTTCATTTGGCGTGGCCACATTCAAATGATGTCCGTGGTTGTGCTCGATAAAAAAATGGGTATAATGACTCGGAATTAATAATAGTTTTCCGATTATTCTTTCTA
>JAYTNQ010000432.1:0-7255 GCA_043748255.1 Bacteroidota bacterium | reverse complement strand
AAACAATTGCGATTGGCAATTTGCCTTTTGAACTCTAAAATTGCAGTAGGATTGATTGATTTGTTTGATTTTGATCCGAAAAATAATCGTGCCGGAATTGGAATTTTAATTCAAAAACAATCAGATAGGAATCAAGGGATTGGAACAGAAGCACTGCAGTTATTAATCAATTATTCGTTTTTTCATCTGAATTTGAATTTGCTTTTTGCCAATATTGATCCACAAAATACCGCCAGTATGCAGCTTTTTAGGAATTTTAATTTTGAACAAATTGGTTTGAAAAAACAATGGAATTTGGTCAATGGGGTTTATAAAGACGAAATCATGTTACAATTATTGTGCAAAAATCAAATACATTAACCAAAATATTTATGACTTTAAAAAAAATACTTTTATTTGTTGCTACTGCCATTGGGGCTGTTTTATTGGTTTTGGGACTGTTCATATATCAGAAAATTTTTACAACTAACACCTGTTTTTCTGAACACGAAATCGTGATTCTGATACCAACCGATTCTAATTATCCCCAGGTTTTGGATCAGATAAAACCTTATATCAAAGACCTGTCAAAATTTGAATGGGTGGCGATAAAAAAATCGTATCCAGATCATGTAAAACCTGGTCGTTTTATTTTGAAAAATGGCATGAATAGCAATCAATTAGTCAATGCGCTTCGGCAAAATATTGCGATTGATTTGGCTTTTAATAATCAAGAACGCCTCGAAGATTTTGCAGGCAGGATTGGAAATCAAATCGAAGCAGATAGCCTTGCATTGCTCAATAGTTTTAGAGATTCTGTTTTTTTAAAGCAACATCATTTTACCGAAGAAACTGTTTTATGTATGTTTTTGCCCAACTCTTATGAAATTTTTTGGAACACCAAAGCCGATAAATTTCGGGACAAGATGTTTGAGGAGTATGAATCATTTTGGGACAAAAATAGATTAGCAAAAGCTACATTATTGGGTTTAACCCCTATTCAAGTTACAGTTTTGGCTTCTATCGTGCACAAAGAAACCAATAAAAACAGTGAACGGGCTAGGGTTGCAGGGGTTTATATCAACAGATTGAAAACCGGAATGGCACTTGGAGCCGATCCAACAATAATATTTGCGCTAAAAAAAAGCAGCAACAAATTTGATCAAGTGATCAAGCGGGTATTGTATGACGACCTCAAATTGCAATCGCCCTACAATACCTATATCAATATCGGATTGCCGCCTGGTCCAATTGCCATGCCAGACATTAGCGCTATTGATGCGGTTTTGAATTATGAAAAACACCATTATTTGTTTTTTTGCGCCAGTGTAACTCGGTTTGGCTATCACGAATTTGCCGAAAACCTAAACCAACATGCTGCTAATCGAAACAAATATGTAGCCTGGGTAAACACAAAAGGCATTAAAAGATAATTGATTTTTTGACAAATTTCAGATTACAATAAAAACTAAAAAATTATCACTATTTTTGTTCAAATTTTATCAATATGCTAAAAATAGGCGTTCTCGGTGCAGGTCATCTCGGAAAAATACATTTAAGACTTTTGCAACAGTCTGAAAAGTTTGAATTGGTTGGTTTTTATGACGAAAATCACGAAAATGGTGTCAAAATTGCCAAAGAATTTGGATACAAACAATTTGATACAATTGCCAAACTGATTCACGCGGTTGATATTATAGACATTGTAACGCCCACATTATCACACTACAAATGTGCCAAAGTAGCTATTAAATCCGGCAAACACGTTTTTATTGAAAAACCAATTTCAAACACCGTTGCCGAGGCCGAAGAAATTATAGCTCTGGCAAATGAATATCAAGTTAAAGGACAAGTGGGTCATGTTGAACGTTTTAATCCCGCATTTATAGCCACCAAAAATTTGATTGAAAACCCCATGTTTATTGAAACCCACCGCTTAGCCGAATTTAATCCGCGCGGCACCGATGTGCCAGTAGTTTTGGATTTGATGATACATGATATTGATGCTATATTAAGCGTTGTTTTTTCGCCGATAAAAGCTGTTTATGCCAGTGGCGTATCGGTTTTAAGCAAGTCGCCAGACATTGCAAATGCACGAATTGAATTTGAAAACGGCTGTGTAGCCAACCTAACAGCAAGCAGAATTTCGCTAAAAAACATGCGAAAATCAAGATTTTTTCAAAAAGACGCCTACATATCAGTTGATTTTTTAGAAAAAAAATGTGAAGTCGTCAAAATGAAAGATGCGCCAGAAATTCCTGGAGATTTTGATATGATTTTGCAAAATGCCGAAGGCGACAAAAAGCAAATATATTTTGCCAATCCAGAGGTTGCCCAAAACAATGCTATAATGGATGAATTAGAAAGTTTTGCAAACGCTATCATTCACAATACCAGCCCTGTAGTAACGCTTCAAGACGGCACAGCCGCGCTAAAATTGGCTTATCAAATCATTGAAAGCATGGAGAATAAAGATAAAAAATAGTAAAAAACAAATGAAAAACATAGCCGTAATTGGTGCCGGAACCATGGGAAATGGTATAGCACATAGTTTTGCACAAGCAGGTTTTGTGGTCAAACTTATTGATATTTCCGAAAAATCACTTGATGCCGGAATGGCTACAATTGCCAAGAATCTAGACAGGATGCTTACAAAAGGAAGCATCACAGAAATACAAAAACACCAAACCATACAAAACATTATCACCTATACCGATCTCAAGGATGGAGTAATTGGCGTAGATTTGGTTGTAGAAGCCGCCACAGAAAATGTCGATTTGAAACTAAAAATTTTCAAACAACTTAGCGATCTTTGTTCGCATGATACCATTTTGGCAACCAATACTTCCTCTATATCTATCACTCAAATTGCTGCGCAATGTATTCATCCAGAGCGGGTTATTGGAATGCACTTTATGAATCCTGTACCAATAATGAAATTGGTTGAAATCATTAGAGGTTATAACACCTCAAACGAGGTGACCCAAAAAATCATGCAACTATCTGAAAATTTAGGAAAATCACCTGTCGAAGTTCATGATTATCCTGGATTTGTCGCCAACAGAATTTTGATGCCAATGATCAACGAAGCTATCGAAACGCTCTATCATCAAGTGGCTGGAGTAACCGAAATTGACACCGTTATGAGATTGGGAATGGGACATCCAATGGGGCCATTGCAATTGGCAGATTTTATTGGGCTCGACGTTTGTTTGGCCATTTTGAATGTGATGTATGATGGTTTCAAAAATCCAAAATATGCTCCTTGCCCACTTTTGGTAAATATGGTTCGTGCCGGAAAATTAGGTCGAAAATCAGGATCAGGATTTTATGAATATTAATTTAATGCCACAAAACCATCCTTTTTTTTATACAATAACATGTACCAAAAATCTATAAAAAAAACATTTTGTATTTTTCAAGAAACTGATTTACAGCAAATTGATGGTTTAAAACCCGATTATTCAAGTTGTTCAGGCAGTGCCTATTTTTATCAAACAAAGGGCGTTTATAGATTGTCAAACCATTGGGGACGAGCAGCAAATTCAAAATGGAGGCTGCAGCAACTGCCCATTTCTGATTCAAAAATCAAATTGGGTTTTGCGCCTTGGGAAGATTTTTTTGAAGATAATGATTTTGAAAAACTCTATTTTATTCAAGCCGATTTTAATTCAAAAAACGTAGATTTTTTTCATAAAAATTGTAAAAATTTTGACCAAAAAGCTATTTTAAGAACCACATCAAACACGATACAAAGAATAAGATTGATCAGAAAATTATTACAAAATAATAATTGGACAAAATACTTTGTTCAACCAAATATACAAAAAATAATCGTTAACGAACTGATTTATACAGATTTTACGCTAATTCAAATCAAACAAAAACTGCTCAACGCTACTTCTTTCTAAAAGCACTTTCATAAACTGAAATCCACATTTCGGGAGTCAATTTCGTAAACAACTCACCCAAAAGGGAATATGGTATAGCATCAAGATTTTTAAATCTAATACATCCCTTTCCGATATCTAATTTGGATTTGCTCTGTTTTGAAAATTCAGAAACAAACCAATCTTTGAGATTATCGTCGGCATAAATGCCCATGTGGTGAATGTTAACACTATTTTTGAGCGACCCAAAAGTAACAAATGGCAAAGGTAATTTTGGATTACAATGATAACCACTCGGATACAAATTGTGTGGCACCACATACCCAATCATACCATAACTCATGCACTCCTGAAAGCCAATTGGCAAATTTTGATTTGCTATTTCGCGCAATTTTTGAAGCACCATTTTTCGAGAATCGTCCAAAGTGGCTATATAATCCTCGATACTACTAATGTTGGTTTCCATATTCGTAATTTTATTTTTTTTATTAAAATAATATTATATTTGAACAAAAATACACAAAATGAGCAAACATCAATTACGCAAAGACAAAAATTGTTTGAATTGTCAACAATTAGTCGATAACAGATTTTGTTCCAATTGCGGACAAGAGAATAGTGATACCCGCAAAACATTTCAACATTTGTTTCTGCATTTTTTTGAAGATTTGACACATTATGAAAATGCCTTTTGGCGCACACTCAAAAACCTACTTTTCAAGCCAGCTGCACTCACCAAAGAATATTTATCCGGCAAACGATTGTCCTATTTGGCACCAGTTCGGCTATACCTTTTTATCAGTTTTGTTACATTTTTGACAATATCCTTCTTTCCGTCCGAAGAAGAAACCGAAAATGACAAACTCAAAATCACATTTAAAGAAGCCAAAAAAGAAAAATCTGATGCCGTCAAAAAAATATTTACCCTACAAAAAAAAGGCGTTTTTTCAAAAAAAGAAGCAGATAGCCTCGCAGCATACACCAATCGAGCCGAAGATGAAAATGGTGTAAATGAAAATTTTTATTTCGGAGAAAAATCATTCAAAAACCTTGCCCAAATGGATTCTATTCAAAAATATGGCAACCCAAAAAACAAATTATCACCCTTTTCCTACTGGATATTCAGAAAAATTTTAAAATCCAAACAGAACAAAAACGCCAAAGAATTTGAAGAGCAGTTCAAAGAAACATTTTCGCACAATCTACCCAAAGTTTTGTTTGTTTACATGCCCATTTTTGCCTTCCTGTTGTGGTTATTTCACCACAAAAAACGTTGGTATTACTTTGATCATGGCATCTTCACGCTCCATTATTTCTCCTTTATATTATTGCTTTTTTGGCTGCTATTTTTGATAGACAACCTGATTTTATTTAGCCCAAGTGAAGTAGCAACCCTGCTGTCATCCATCCTCTTTATCGCAGGATTATTGTGGATGTTTTATTATTTTTTTGCCTCACACCACCGTTTTTATGGCGAATCAAGACTTATTTCAGGCATCAAATCATCGTTTCTCTTTGCCATCAATATGATATTGATTTTTTTACTCCTAATCCTATTTATGTTTATCACATTGATTAATATAAGCTAAAATTTTCTTTTTTTGGCGCACACCTCCCCTATCACACACCACCCGTCCTGCTGCACGCTATATCTTTTTTTGGTTTTTGAAAAAAAAAACAAAAAAAGGATGCCGCTGCATCAGGGCGATTATAGACTTTTTGCCCTTTCAAGAAGTTTATAAAAACAAAAAAATAATCAATAGAAATAACAAAATATAGCATCAATGAAATAGAAAATAGACATTTGAATAATATTTGGATTAAATAATAGAATCTAACATTGTTTGAATAACAAGCAAATCCATCAAAAAAAATCATAAACAAAATAGAATTTGTAGCTAATATTTTGAAACCAATAGCAAAGTTTATAAATAGTAAACCAGAAACGACAAATAATAACATCAATAAAAAATTTAGAATAAATTTGTAACAAAACCAAAAGTAAGTCGTCTTGCTAATATAGAAACAATAAAAGCTTTTTTGATGCAACAAAATGCGTTTATAAATTTGGTCATTCCATTTAAAGACAAGGTTTTTCGGCTTGCCAAACGCTTGTTGGTGAGCACAGAAGAGGCCGAAGATGCAACACAAGAAGTTTTTGAAAAGTTATGGAAAAAAAAAGCTGTATTAAATGAATTTGATAGTATTGAAGCATTTGCAATGCGGATAACCAAAAATTACTGTTTAGACCAGCTAAAATCAAAAAATGCAAACCACAATCGATTAAAAATAGTAGATTTTGAAGATACATCAACCAATTTGCAACAACAAATTGAAGCAGCAGATAGTATGAATTGGGTAGAAATAGCAATCAATCAATTGCCCAAACAGCAAAAAATAATATTGCAATTGCGTGATATTGAAGAATTTGAATTTGAAAAAATTGCCAAAATAACAAAAATGAATCCAACAGCAATACGAGTAGCGCTATCAAGAGCACGAAAAACAGTTAAAAATTATATGACCAAAACACATCAATATGGACTTGAATAAAATTCGCATTTTAATAGAAAAATTTGACCAAGGAACAACCACCTTAAACGAAGAGCAAGAACTAAAATCCTATTTTTCGGAAAATGCCATCGCAGCAGAATTTGAAGGATACAAATCAATTTTTGATTTTTACAAACACGATAAAAATCAAACTATGAAACCAAATATCAATTTCAAAAAACCTAAAAAAAGCACAAAATGGTTTCCAATAGCTGCAACAATTACAGTTTTTTTAGGTATTGTGGTTGTTGGTTACGTTAATATAAAAACAGAAAAACCCACAATATTGGGCACCTACAATAACCCAGAAACTGCATTTAAAGCCACACAAAACGCCCTGTCGATGCTTTCAAAGAACGTGAATGTTGGTATCAAAAACGCACTAATCATACAAGAATTTGAAAATTCAAAAAATTTAATCTTTAAAAAATAATTATAAAAACAACCCTTAAAATTTAGAAATCATGAGAAAATTAATCTTCAAAATTGTATTTACTTTAATCCCTACACTCTTTTTTGGACAAACCGTTTTTGACAAATATGACGGTCAAGAGGAAGTAACCTCTGTAATTGTAAACAAAAAAATGTTTCAATTGATGGGGAGCGTCAAAATGGATTTGAAAGACAAAGAAGCACAGCAGTATTTAGATCTAATCAAAAAATTAGACAATCTAAAAGTTTTTACAACCGAAAGTCAAAAAACAACGGCAGATATGAAAGCCACAACCGAAAAATATATTAAATCTGCTGGATTGGAAGAATTAATGCGCGTAAACGAAGCAGGAAAATCGATTAAAATTTTGGTTAAGTCTGGTGCCAAAGACACACAAATC
>JAYTNQ010000431.1:0-17459 GCA_043748255.1 Bacteroidota bacterium | reverse complement strand
GAGGCTATTGCTGTTTTTGGTTCGTATGCCCGAAACGAACAAAGGGGTATAGATATTATGGTAGCGTTAAACAGCAAAATTGGAATTGAATTAATATTATGGCAAATGAAATCGAGGATTATTTAAGAATAGAAACGGATGTAATGTCAAGAAAAGGCATCAAGTCAAGATATTTTGAGTTTATAAAACAAGATTTAATATATGTATAAACGAGATTTAAAATGTTATAAGAGGATATTTTAGAGTGCTCTCAAAAAATCAAAAAATATACCGGTGGATATATTTATGACGATTTTAAAATTAAAAATGGTCAAATTCGTTGGAAAGAAATGAAAGGATTGAAAAACAGAATGACACATGATTATGCAGGATAAGATTATGAAGTTATTTGGGAAATAGTAACCAATTATATAGAAGAATTAGAATTTCAAATAGAAAAATTAATAGAAAAAATTACTTTCAAAGAAAACTGAAAAAATGAAACTACACCTCAAAATTTGGCGTCAAGAAAACGCGACTGCCACCGGAAAATTAGTTGATTATCAAGTAGATCATATCGAGCCAGATATGTCTTTTCTGGAAATGCTCGATATTTTGAACGACCAATTGATTATAAAAAACCAAGATACCATTGCTTTTGATCACGATTGTCGCGAAGGGATTTGTGGCATGTGTTCTCTTTTTATAAACGGCGAAGCCCACGGGCCAGACAGATTGGTGACCACTTGCCAGCTTCACATGCGCAAATTCAAAGATGGTGACACTATTTATATCGAACCATTTCGGGCAAAAGCCTTTCCTGTTATCAAAGATTTGGTAGTAGATAGAAGCTCCTTTGACCGCATTCAACAAGCGGGCGGTTTTATATCCGTAAACACATCCGGCAATACCATTGACGCTAATAGTATTCCGATAAACAAGCACGATGCAGACAGGGCTTTTGATGCGGCTACTTGTATAGGCTGTGGTGCATGCGTGGCTACCTGCAAAAACGCTTCTGCCATGCTATTTGTCTCTGCAAAAGTATCACAATTTGCACTTTTGCCACAAGGCAAAATAGAAGCAACAGATCGTGTGCTCAATATGGTGGCTCAAATGGACACCGAAGGTTTTGGAAACTGTACAAATACAGGTGCCTGCGAAGTAGAATGCCCAAAAGGAATTTCGTTAGAAAACATAGCCAGAATGAATCGTGAGTATTTGTCGGCGAGTATCATATAATACAAAACGAAAGTAGTATAATCCGTCTCAAAAATAATTTTTGGGACGGTTTTTTGTTTACACAAAAAGTGCTTTTAGCTCGGTAGCATCTGCAGGCAGCATTTTTCCGGCCAATACCAAACTCAATTGCTTGCGCCGAAGTGCTGCATCAAACCGTTCTTTTTCTAATTCGGTTTCTGGCAAAATTGGAGCTACAGGCACTGGTCTGCCGGTATCATCAACGGCTACAAAAGTATAAATAGCTTCATTTGCTTTGTTGCGGCTTCCAGATTCGCGGTCTTCTATCCAAACATCGATATATATTTCCATCGAACTGTTGAAACTCCTTGATACCTTGGCCTCGACAGTCACCACGCTTCCAAGCGGAATAGCCCTATTAAAAGCAACATGATTTACAGATGCCGTTACGGTTATGCGGCGTGAATGTCGTCTGGCCGCTATACTTGCCGCGCGATCCATTCGAGCAAGCAACTCGCCTCCAAAAAGATTGTTCAGTGGGTTTGTTTCGCTTGGCAAAACCAAATCTGTCAAAATTGTGAGTGATTCTGAGGGGCTTTTTGGTGTCATTTTTCTAAATTTAAAAATCAAAAAAAATCCTTTTAAAAGGGAAGGTTTTTATATACTTTTGATGAGCAACCACGCTTCTGGATTTTCTGATTTGTGGATCAAAACAAGCTCTTTTTGTGCTTCGGCTAATGTGGCAAAACTACCAAAAAGCACAGGATATAGACCAAAATTGTTTTTAGGAATTCGACGTGCACTATATCCTTTTGAAAGCAAACCGCTAAAAGCTCTTTCCGCATTTTGTTCGTTTCTAAAAGCGCCTGCTACAATATGATACGCCAATTTGGTACTATTGATAGTCAACGTTACGTTTGGTAAGGGACTTTTGATAAAAAAAGTGGCTTCTTGAATTTTGTTTTGAACCTCTTTTTGCACTTCTTTTTGTACCAAAATCGTTTCTAAAACCTGCTGTTTTTGGTAATAATTATTGCCAAAAAAACCAATAGTTCCAAGACTAAAAGCAATCATAGCGGCATATTTGAGATAATTTGTTTTTGGTTCAAAATTGTTTTCGAGCGCAATTACAGGAGTGTCTAATTTGGTTTCTTTTGATTCAAAAACCAGCTCTCTTTTTATAAATGGAGAAACAAAAGTTGTCAAACCAAATGACGGCAAGTGATAATTTATTTTGTTTAAAGGTTCAAATACCAAATTATTTTCAGAATTTAGCAAAATTGTTCCTATATTGGTCAACACAATTTGCTGTTGGGTTTGCAACGCATTTTTCCAACTATCAACTTGTTTTTCAATATGTTGAACTGCATTTTCGTAGCTAATTTTTTCAAATTGAGCCACGTGATTGGCCAAAAGTCCGTCGTTATTTTTTAAATAAAAATTAAACGAAACTGCTTTTTTTGGTGGCGAAAACGAATTAGACGACAAATGAAGTTGGGCAGATTGTATTTCGGTCAAAAATGCGCCAAAACCAGGAACGGTAACGCATTGGTATCTATAGAGCAATTGGGCAATATGGTGGTCGAGATTCATAAAAGCAAAGTTAATGATTCACTATCGGTATCAAAACTTTATTAACAATTTTTATTAACAATTTTTATTTCAATTGACACTCAAATACTTACTATGATCGATCAAGAATTAATGCATCTTTTGGCATTACAAAAAATAGAAGGCGTGGGCGATATTATGGCCAAAAAGCTACTCACGCATTGTGGGTCTGCCGAAGCTATATTTAAAACAAAATCATCGCAACTTGCTGGAATAGATGGCGTTGGTAGTGTTTTGTTGAAAAAATTGAAAGACAAAACCGTTTTTGAACGAGCCGAAAAGGAATTGCATTTTATAAAAAATAACAACATTCAAGTATCATATTTTCAAGACAATCAATATCCAGAAAGACTCAAACATTGCATCGATGGACCAGTTTTATTGTTCGGAAGCGGCAATATCAATTTTCAAAACAAAAAAACCATAAGTATTGTTGGCACTCGAAAAGTGACTTCTTATGGCACCGAATTTTGCAAGAAACTTATTGCAGATTTAGCACCTTTGGACCCGATTATAGTAAGCGGATTTGCTTATGGCGTTGATATTGTTGCACATCAAGCGGCAATGGATCACGGTTTGCAAACCGTTGGGGTTGTTGCACACGGTTTGAACCAAATATACCCGTCGCAGCACAAAAAATATGTTGCCAAAATGGAACAAAACGGTGGTTTTTTGACCGAGTTTTGGAGTGTTTCAAACCCCGAAAAAGAAAATTTTGTGCGAAGAAACCGCATTGTGGCTGGTATTTCTGAAGCAACAATTGTGATTGAATCCGCAGATAGGGGCGGTTCGCTTATCACAGGAAATATTGCAAACGATTATAATCGTGATGTATTTGCGGTGCCTGGTCGAACGACAGATAAATACAGTCAGGGTTGCAATAATTTGATCAAATCACAACGGGCAAATTTGTTGACTTCTGCCGCCGATTTGATTTATATTCTGAATTGGGATATCGAGCAAAAACCAAAAACGGTGCAAAAACAACTTTTTGTTTCGCTTGACGAAAATGAGCAAAAAATTTATTCTTATTTGCAGCAAAAAGGCAAAGAGTTGCTCGACATCATTGCATTAGAATGTGATTTTCCAGTTTTTAAAATTTCAGGTATTTTGCTCAACATGGAACTAAAAGGCGTCATCAGACCCCTTCCGGGCAAGTTGTTTGAAGCGATATAGAGAGTTTGATAAATTTTTTTAAAAACGAGTTTATACCTAAATATCAAAGATTTTAATAAATAGTTTTCAACAGAATGGATTTTTTTAAAAAAAACACATTTCTTTTTAGTTAATTTGCCGTTAGTATGAAACCTCAAAACCAAGTCATTTTATCGATCGGTAGCAATCAAGGCAACCGACAACAACTGCTTCAAAGTGCTATAAACGCTATACATATTGAGATTGGAACGGTAATAAAACTGTCAAATTTGTATGAAACTGCGGCTTGGGGTTTTGAGGGAGAGCTATTTTTGAACGCTGTTATTTTGATTCATAGCCAAATGGCTCCGTCAAAAATAATGACCAAAATCATTGCTATCGAAAAAAAATTGGGACGACAACGAAGTACTTCTATACATTATGAATCACGATCAATAGATGTTGATATTATTGCTGTTAACCAAATGATTATCAATACAAAAACATTGATTTTACCGCATCCACAAATGCAAAATAGACGGTTTGTGTTGCAACCGATGCTGGATCTGGATTTGGATTGGACACACCCGATTTTAAATCAAAATACCGAAACACTGTTGTCCAATTGCAGCGATGTTGACAGTGTCGTTAACATAGGAAAATTGGAGTCGCCCTTATCATTATTACAGCTTTTTAATTTTAATTATATTGCAATTGAAGGCAATATTGGCGCAGGAAAAACTACACTTGCCACAAAAATCGCCGAAGATTTTAATGCCAAAACCGTTTTGGAACGCTTTGCAGAAAATCCTTTTTTACCAAAATTTTACAAAGACCAAGCCCGATTTGCATTTCCGCTCGAAATGTCATTTTTGGCAGATCGCTATCAACAACTTACAGACGATTTGGCACAATTTGATTTGTTTAAAGATTTTTTGATTGCAGATTATCACATTTTTAAATCCCTGATTTTTGCCAAAGTTACGCTTGCCGAAGACGAATTTCGACTCTACAAAAACCTGTTTGACATTATTTACAAAGAAATGCCAAAACCAGATTTGTATATCTATTTGTATCAAAATACTGTGCGTTTGTTGGAAAACATCAAACTTCGTGGGCGCAGTTATGAACAAGATATTCCTGCCGAATATTTAGACAAAATTAATAGGGGCTATCTTGATTATATCAAATCTCAAACAAAACTCAATGTGCTTGTGATAGATGTTTCCGATAGGGATTTTGTTAAAAACCAAGCTGATTATATTTTTGTTTTGTCGGAAATTCAAAAAAAATTGCAACTATAAATTTTATACCACCATTATAAAAAAGGAAACCTATTGGTTTCCTTTTTTATAATCTGCAACAAACTGCGCTAATCCAATATCAGTGAGTGGGTGGTTCATCAACCCATAAAAAACAGAAAGCGGACCCGTCATGACATCTGCCCCAATTTTGGCACAATTGATCACGTGCATCGAATGCCTCACTGATGCTGCTAAGATTTTTGTGTTGAAATTATAATTTTCAAAAATCATTTTAATTTCTTCAATCAAAGCAAGTCCATCGCTTGATACATCGTCTAGCCTTCCTATAAATGGCGATACATAAGCCGCTCCAGCTTTTGCAGCAACAAGAGCTTGACCAGCCGAAAAGATAAGCGTTACATTGGTTTTGATTCCCCTTTCAGAAAAATAGCGTGTTGCTTTGATGCCATCTGCAGTCATAGGCAGTTTTACCACAATTTGATCATTCAAATCTACCAATTCTTCGCCTTCTTTGATCATTCCGTCATAATCGAGCGCATTCACTTCGGCACTCACGTCGCCATCAACGAGTTTGCAAATACTTACATAGTGTTTTAAAATATTATTTTTGCCTGTGATACCCTCTTTGGCCATCAAGCTCGGATTGGTAGTTACGCCGTCTAAAATACCAAGATCTTGAGCTTCTTTGATTTGTGCTAAATTGGCAGTGTCGATAAAAAATTTCATGTGTTTTAGTTTTAATGTATTTATAATCAAATTGATATACCAAAGTTAAGGTCTATGCGCCAAAGGTTTTCGCCCTCATTATTATTATATTTGATAGTTTCGGTGCTTCCGTTTGGGTATGCTATTTTTAGTTCTTTGATTACACCACCAATAATATTGAGTTGTGGCCCTATGGCAACATTTTTTAAAACCCGATATTTGTAGCCCAAACCAGCTGTAAGTCCAAAAGTTGCCCCCGTTGTTGTAGCAGTTTGTCCCAAAATGGTTTCCAACTGTTCTAATCCCATATAGCCTAATGCCATTTCTAATGATGCTTCAAACTTGCTTTTAAATGATCTATTATCAATAGCATAACCTATGCCAAAAAAGGTGATTTTGTGATCAGAATTGATAGAAGCAAAGCCTGAAGTGCCATCGCTAAATGCAATCGGAAAATTATTAGTAGTTACTTTTGAGTTGAAGTAGTTGTATTTGACACCAACTGAAGCATTTTGATTTAGTTTATAATAAGCGGATATATCAAAACTGCTTCCTGATTTCAGTGCAGTTAAGTGATTTTGTGTTGTCTGATTTATATTTAAGGGAAGTTGCCCTATTCTAAAGGCGGGGCCATAATTGACATTAATTATAATTTTTTCTGTTATATCTTGCGGTTTAGAAATCGAGCTTATTACAGCTTGCGTGGGTGTAGCAGCAGTGTTTTGGTTCAAAACTACAACTTCATTTGATGGTGATACAGCTGAATTTTTTTTTAAATCGTTCAATGCAATCGCTTCAATTTTCAAAACTTGTGCTTCAATTTGATGACAAGAACTTCCAAAAGTGGTTGGCACCTCATGCTTGATCAACCGAATGGCATTTCCACCCATTTTTCTAGCTTCTTCATTGGCTAATGCAATGACCATTTCAAAATTGCAGTTGGTCGCCAAGCCACTATCTCCAATTTTTACGTTTCCAATATATTGATATACAGCAGGATATGGCTGACCAATGTCAAAAAAAGCAACAGGCTCATTGTTTTCAAGAGGTTTTTGAACCGTTTTAACGTAGGTTGAAACACTTGAAGCGCAAGAGGACAAAAGTGTCAAACAGAGGAGCAAAATAGTTTTTTTCATACAAAAGGATTTTATAAGTGCTCAAATTTACAATTTAAAATGATTTTGCAACATTTTTTCATAGATTTTATCTGGCAAAACTCTTTTCAAAACAATCGAAAATTTTTCCATAAACGCACCAACTTTATAATGTATTTTGGGTTTCGGATTTTGAATAATTTTAAAAATAGCCGCTGCCATCAAATCTGGATTAGCACCTGTTTTTACATGCAAATTCATTAAATTCAAAATTTTTTGATACGCAACATAAGGCGAATTTTTGATAATCGGAGCATGAAAGCGATTGGCAGCAATATTGGTCTCAAAATCACCCGGAGCAACGTTAGTAATTTGAATACCAAAAGGTTGCACTTCCAATCTCAAAGATTCTGTGATGATTTGTAAGGCCGCTTTTGACGCAGAATACACACTCCGATACGGCAAACCGATATAAGCAGCGATAGAAGTAATGTTGATAATCAAACCCGATTTTTGAACGCGCATTTGTGGCAAAACGGCTTTTATAATCGAAATTGGTCCATAAAAATTGGTTTCAAAATTGTTTTTGATAGCCTCTAACGGAATTTCTTCTAATGGCCCAGTAATACCAACCCCAGCATTGTTAATCACAATATCAAGCCGCCCATATTGATCAATAATTGCGGCAACGGCGGTGGTAATACTTTCAAAATCAGACACATCAACTTTCAAAAGCGGAAATTTTGAATCCAAAATCGCTTCAGGGTTTCGGCTTGTGCCAAAAACATGATATCCTTTTTGAATCAAGAAATCGCCAATCGATTTTCCTATTCCAGAGGATCCACCCGTAATCAAAACTACTTTTTTTGTTTCAGCCATTTTTGTTTCAGCAAAAGGTTTTATACAACCAAAGTTCGCGAAATTACAATTTTTTGAATTTCAGATGTCCCCTCATATATTTGGGTAATTTTGGCATCTCGCATCATTCTTTCTACATGATATTCAGCTACATAGCCATTTCCGCCGTGTATTTGAACTGCCTCAATTGTGGTGTCCATTGCTGTCTGCGAAGCAAAAAGTTTGGCCATTGCCCCAGATTGCGAAATATCTTTTCCTGCATCTTTTTCAGAAGCAGCTTTAAAAACTAGCATTTTTGCCGCCATAATTTGTGTCGCCATATCGGCCAACTTGAAAGAAATGGCTTGGTGTTTAAAAATTTCTTTACCAAATGCTTTGCGCTCTTGCGCATATTGCAATGCCAATTCATAAGCTCCCGTTGCAATACCCAATGCTTGTGATGCTATTCCAATTCTACCACCATTGAGAACCGCCATTGCAAAATTGAATCCAAATCCATCTGCACCAATCCTGTTTTCTTTTGGAATTTTTACATCCGTAAACATGATCGAGTGGGTGTCTGAACCGCGAATACCCATTTTTTTCTCTTTGACGCCAACAGCGACACCATCCCAACTTTTTTCTACCAAAAAAGCGTTGATTCCTTTGTGTCCTTTTTGCAAATCGGTTTGTGCAATCACAATATATGTTGATGCCGAATTGCCATTCGTAATCCAGTTTTTGGTGCCATTTAATAAATAAAAATCGCCCATATCTATGGCAGTTGTTTTTTGAGAAGTAGCGTCTGAACCGGCTTCTGGCTCGGACAAACAAAAAGCACCAATCACTTCACCCTTTGCCAAAGGCACCAAATATTGCTGCTTTTGCGCCTCACTTCCATAATTTTCGATACCAGCACAAACCAACGAATTGTTGACAGACATTATCACCGCAGCCGAGGCATCTACTTTGGCTATTTCTGTGATTGCCAGTACATAAGAAACGCTGTCCAAGCCAGACCCACCATATTTTGGGTCAACCATCATGCCCATAAAACCAAGATTTGCCATCATTTTGACTTGCTCTGTCGGAAATTTTGAAAACTCATCTCGTTCAATAACACCCGGCAAAAGTTCTGTTTGAGCAAAATCTTTTGCGGCTTGTTGAATCATCAAATGCTCTTCGGTAAGGTTAAAGTCCATAGTATATAAATAAAAATGTTTTTTGTTAAAAATATGTTGACAAAGATACTTTTTTAATGTTCAATTTTCAATTTTCAATCGTATTTTTGACACATGACCACACAAAACTACAACGTTATCGGACTCATGTCTGGCACCTCGCTAGACGGCATAGACTTGGCGCATATTTTGTTTGAAGTAAAAAACTACAAGTGGAACTATCAATTGCTTGAATGTGAGACTGTTGCTTATTCAAAAACGTGGTTAGAAATTTTGAAAACCGCAGTCAATTTACCTACAAATCAATTAGAAATTGTAAACACCAACTACACAAAATATGTAGGCGAAACCATTGTTGCTTTTATCAAAAAAAACAACATTCAAAACCTCGATGCGGTTTGCTCGCACGGACACACCATTTTGCATCAACCACAAAACGGTTTCACGCTTCAAATAGGTAATCTTCAAGAAATTTCAAAAATTTGCAATCAAAAAGTAGTTTGTGATTTTCGGGTTCAAGACGTGCAACTTGGCGGGCAAGGAGCGCCGTTGGTGCCTATTGGCGATAAGATATTGTTTGCAGATTATGATTTTTGTCTCAATTTGGGTGGGTTTTCCAATATTTCATTCACGCAGAACGATCAACAAATTGCTTTCGACATTTCGGCCGTAAACACCGTTCTAAATTTTTATGCCAATCAATTGGGTTTTGATTTTGATGATAATGGCGCTTTCGCAAAAAGCGGAAGGATACACAAGTTGCTTCTAAATCAGCTAAACAACTTGCCCTTTTACAGCCAAATTCCGCCAAAATCTTTAGGAATCGAATTTGTAAATAGCACTATTTTGCCTTTAATCGACCGTTTTTCGATTCCAATTATAAACAAATTGAACACATTTTGTGTGCATATCGCACATCAAATTGCCTTTGTTTTAAAAAATAAAACCGGAAAATTATTGGTCACTGGCGGTGGTGCCTATAATGGTTTTCTAATTGATTTGATACAAAAACAATTGCCTAATATTGAAGTTGTAATCCCAGATAAAAAAACAATCGAGTTCAAAGAAGCCCTTATTTTTGGGCTACTTGGCGTTTTGAAAACACGAAACGAAACCAACGTTTTAGCAAGTGTTACGGGTGCAAAACACGACCATTGCTCGGGCATTATTTTTGAAAAACCTTAGTTAGAAAAATTATAACCTATGCCGAAAAGCAAAAGGTGATCAAAAATTTCTTTTCGATATTCTGCTTTTATCATAATTTGTTTTGTAATATCTGCTTCGATTCCAACCCCATAAATAAGGCCTATTCCAAAATTATTTTGAAAACTATCATTATTTTTGTAGATAGATAAATTGTCTGTTTTTGAAGCATAGCTAAAGTTGAAACCCGCAAAAACATTGGGACGTATTTTATTATTTAGTAAATCTTGACGAACTTCTAAAGGAACCGAAACCAATTGGAAGTTCGAATATGAATCTAACATTTCTATTTGGGGATAGTATTTTACAATAATTGGATCTAAATATCGGTAAAAATAATAACTCAAGCCAATATTTAATGAGGTGTTTTGGCTAATTTTTGGAAAAAATTTTCTATAATAAAACTGTCCAAATATTTCATTTTCGTTACTGACAAAACCGCCTCCTACAAATCCAATATAATAGCCGATACTTTTTTCTTGGTATGCGGTTTGCTTGCTTTCTACACCTTTTGAAGCATTATAATCGTTTATAACTTTGACAAAATTACTTTCGCTAAATTCAATATAGGTTCTATTGTTTGTAAAACCTTCTGTTGCAATATTGAGGTAGCCGCGATAATTGTAATCTCTTAATTCGATTTCTCCATCTACTAACTTTAGATTTTGTAATACATAAAAAACACCTTCATTTTTTACGATATACATTTCTTCATCATCAAAAACTGTTCTATATAATGAGGCTTTTCCACTCACGATCAAATTGCCGAAAGTCTTAATTTCGGTAGTGTTTTTATTGATTTTTGTAGTTATTAATTCAAAAATCTTACCGTTTTCTGTTTGAAAAGACTGTATAGTTTCAGTATCAAAAAGGCTACAATTGTCTTGCGCAACCTCCGTTTTGAAACAAATTCTTTTGGATAGTGCTTCTAATGCTTCTGTTTTGATATAACCTTCTAATTTTTGACCATTAGTTTGAACAACAGTCCCTTTTTCAAAATTTGCTGTGAGTTGTGCCAGTGAAAATGGTGCAAATAGGCACAAAAAGGCAATACTTAAAATGGTTTTTGTATTCATCATAATAGCGTTAAAAAATAAATGCTGTACATTGGTGCAACAAATATATTCTTTTTTATTATGATTCTAAAAAATTACAAATACATTTCGATTAATCCTTCGGGCAAATCCATAATGACTTTTTTGTTGGCACGATCTATTTTTACTAAAAATTGATCAATCATGGGCACCAAAATCTCTATATTTACACCGTTTTTTTGATTCAAAACCTCAAAAAGGGGCTGTGCTGTCATATCATTTATGGACTGTATTTGACCAAAAACGCCAACTCGCTTGTCTTCGATGTCAAAACCTATCACTTCGTGAAAATAAAATTTGTTGCCACTCAATTTTGGCAACATATTGAGGGGCAAATAAATAGCATTCCCCATAATAGCATCGGCATCTGCCTCTGTGGTCATATCCTCAAAACGAATTCGTAGAAAATCGTTTTTGTGTAGGCTGCTGCTTTCAATAAAAAATGGAATCAGATTGTTGTTACATTCAACAAATACTGATTCCATATTTTGGTATAATTCTGGTTCGTCTGTGTCTAAATATGCCAAGACTTCACCTTTGAAACTAAATTTTTTTGCGATTTTACCCAAGTAGAAACAATCTTCCTTTTGCATTATCGCTTCAAATTATGCTTCGCTTGCTTCGTTATTTGCTTCAGCTTCTGGAGCAGCTTCAACGGTTACTTCTGCAACAACTTCAGCTTCTGGAGCAGCTTCAACAGCTACTTCTGCAACTACTTCAGCTTCTGGAACAGCTTCAACTTCAACTTCTGCTACTTCTTCAACTTCCTCAACAGGCGTGTTTGCTGCAATCAAGTCTGCTTCAGCTTGTGCGGCAGCGGCCAAACGTTTTGCGTTTACGGCTTGCTCTGCTTTGAAAGCTTTTGCTTTTGCATCGCTTTGTGCTTTGGTCAAACCTTCTTTTTTAGAATCTACTTTTCCTGCTTTTGCATCAAGCCATGCCGCCAATTTTACATCGGCTTGTTCTTGTGTCAAGGCACCCTTGCGGATACCGCCATCAAGGTGATGCTTCAACAAAGCTCCTTTGTAAGACAAAATGGCTCTCGCCGTGTCTGTAGGTTGTGCTCCGTTGTGCAACCATCTTACTGCGCTATCAAGGTCTAAATCGACTGTTGCAGGATTGGTGTTTGGATTGTAAGTACCAATTTTTTCAAGGTATTTACCATCTCTTTTTGAGCGAGCATCTGCCGCTACAACCCAGTAAAAAGGTTTTCCTTTTTTTCCGTGTCTTTGTAATCTAATTTTTACTGACATAATCGTTTGATTAAATTTTGAGGTTCTCGACCTCGATTAATTAAGGCTGCAAATATACTATTTTTTTTCTAAATTTTACCATCATACTAAAAAAATTATAATTTTGCTTGTTTAACTTTGGTTTTTTTCAGTCTTCTTATATTTTTTAACTCAGTTTTTTTAACCCAAAGTTTTTTTGTTACTTTGCATTGGTTTAAATGTCAAAAAAGTTGTTTATAATTTACAAAAACAAAATGATTTTAAACTCGATAACAGTAACAAAAATGAGTTTAGTAAAATTAACAATCAAGGGAATTTCTTATAGTCAAAGCCAAAATGGAGCTTATGCCTTGATTTTGAATGAAGTAGATGGAGATCGAAAATTGCCAATAGTGATTGGAGCCTTTGAGGCACAGGCTATTGCGGTGGCTATGGAAAAGGAACTAAAGCCACATCGTCCTTTAACACACGATTTGTTCAAAAGTTTTGCAGATCGCTTTAATATTGTTGTCAAACAGGTCATAATTCACAAATTGGTTGATGGCGTTTTTTATTCAAGTATCATTTGCGAGCGCGACAAGATTGAAGAGATTGTAGATGCTCGAACATCTGATGCTATTGCTTTGGCATTGCGTTTTTCGGCACCTATTTTTACTTATAAAAATATTTTGGAAAAAGCAGGTGTGTTTTTGAAAATTAATCCAATTGGATATTCAAACACCGATATTTCTGCCACAGATATACGCTCAAATTCAGATTTTCCGCCAATTTCTCAACCACAAAACAGTTCTCCATTTGCAAATAATAATCTAAATGACTTACATGCTTTTTTAGAAAAAGCCGTTCAAGAAGAAGATTATGAAAAAGCGGCTCAACTGCGCGATGAAATTTCAAAACGATAATAATTTGTGTTTTTATTTAAAATAAAATGAAACAATATCTTGATTTAGTGCAACACGTTTTGCAAAATGGTGTTCAAAAAGGCGATCGAACTGGCACCGGAACAAAAAGTGTGTTTGGATATCAAATGCGCTTTGATTTGACAAAAGGTTTTCCGATGGTTACTACCAAAAAACTACATCTCAAATCAATTATACATGAGTTGCTTTGGTTTTTAAAAGGAGATACAAATATTGCTTATTTGAAAGAAAATGGCGTTAAAATTTGGGATGCTTGGGCAGACGAAAATGGTAATTTAGGACCCGTTTATGGGCATCAATGGCGCAATTGGAATTCGCAAGAAATAGATCAAATTGCAGAGCTGATCGAGATGCTAAAAACAAATCCAAATAGCCGTAGAATGTTAATTTCTGCTTGGAATCCAGGAGTTTTGCCAGATACAACAGTTTCTTTTTCTGAAAATGTTGCCAACGGAAAGGTAGCTTTGCCTCCATGTCATGCTTTTTTTCAGTTTTATGTTTCAACTGCAATTGGAGATCAAAAACCAAAATTATCTTGTCAGTTGTACCAAAGAAGTGCTGATATTTTTTTGGGAGTACCCTTTAATATCGCTTCCTATGCACTGCTGACGATGATGATTGCTCAAGTATGTGATTTTGAAGTTGGCGAGTTTATCCACACTTTTGGAGATGCTCATATTTACAACAATCATTTTGATCAATTAGAATTGCAACTGCAGCGCGAACCAAAACCGCTACCGATAATGATTTTGAATCCCGCTATTAAAAATATTTTTGATTTTACTTTTGATGATTTTTCTCTTCAAAACTATGACTTTCACCCACCTATCAAAGGAATTGTTGCAGTTTGATTTGGTATATTTTAAAAACAAAAAATCCCGATTACTCGGGATTTTTTTATTTCAATTTCTTTTTGATGGCAACTTCGTGAAAGGCTTCAATCACATCGCGCTCTTCAATATCATTAAAGTTTTTAATCTGAATACCGCAATCATATCCTTTTAAAACTTCTCTAACATCGTCTTTAAATCGCTTGAGTGCAAGGAGTTCTCCAGTAAATACGACAACACCTTCTCTAATAATCCTGATTTTGGCATTTCGCGAAATTTTTCCGTCCATAACCATACTTCCAGCAATAGAACCAATTTTTGATATTTTGAAAATCTCTCTAATTTCGGCGGTTCCAAGCACTTCTTCTTTCATTTCTGGTGCCAACATTCCTTCCATAGCATCTTTTAGGTCGTCTATCGCGGCATAGATTATAGAATAATAACGTATGTCAATTTCTTCTTTGTCTGCCAATTGTCTGGCATTTCCGGCTGGTCGAACGTTAAATCCAATAATAATTGCGTCTGATGCAGATGCCAACATCACATCGGTTTCTGTGATTGCTCCAACTCCTTTGTGGATAATATTAATTTGAATTTCTGGTGTAGAAAGTTTTGAGAACGAGTCTGACAAAGCTTCTACCGATCCATCAACATCTCCTTTTAGAATGATATTCAATTCTTTAAACTGGCCTAAAGCAATTCTACGACCAATCTCGTCAAGGGTTATATGTCGTTGTACGCGAACAGATTGCTCACGCATCAATTGGGTTCTTTTGGCAGCTATAGCTTTGGCCTCTCTTTCGTCTGCAAAAATATTAAACTTGTCTCCTGCTGTTGCTGCGCCGTCTAATCCAAGTACTGAAACAGGCGTTGATGGACCAGCTTCTTTTACTACATGTCCTCGCTCGTCGTGCATGGCTTTTATTTTTCCATGATGTTTTCCAGCTAGCATATAATCACCAACTTTTAGTGTTCCATTTTGAACCAAAATCGTAGAGACATATCCTTTTCCTTTGTCCAAAAATGCTTCTACAACTGTGCCTGAAGCTACTCTGTTTGGATTTGCTTTGAGCTCCAAAATTTCGGCTTCGAGCAATACTTTTTCTAACAAATCTTTCACGCCTGTACCTGCTTTTGCAGAAATGTCGTGAGATTGTATTTTTCCGCCCCAATCTTCAACCAAAAGGTTCATTCCGGCTAATCTTTCTTTTATTTTTTCTGGATTTGAGTTCGGTTTGTCAATTTTGTTGATGGCAAAAATAATTGGCACATTAGCTGCTTGAGCGTGGCTAATGGCTTCTTTGGTTTGTGGCATGATGTCGTCATCTGCTGCTATCACAATGATGGCAATATCTGTAACTTGTGCGCCACGGGCTCTCATCGCCGTAAAGGCTTCGTGACCAGGTGTATCTAAAAATGCAATTTTTTGCCCTCCGTCAAGCGTAACGCCATAGGCACCAATATGTTGTGTAATGCCTCCTGATTCGCCCGCGATTACATTTTCTTTTCGGATATAATCTAATAACGATGTTTTTCCGTGATCTACGTGCCCCATTACTGTTACGATTGGCGCTCTAAAAAGCAGATCTTCTTCTAAATCTTGTTCGGCATTTATGGCATCTTCGAGTTCTGTGGTTATAAATTCTACTTCAAAACCAAACTCGTCTGCTACAATGGTTAATGTTTCTGCGTCCAAACGTTGGTTCATAGTCACCATTATCCCCAAAGACATACAGGTTCCAATTACTTTTGTGATTGGCACATCCATCATCGTTGCGACTTCACCTACGGTTACAAATTCTGTAACTTTGATGGTTTTGCTGCCTTCGTCTATAGCTCTTTGCTCGTCGTCAGATTTTTGTCGGTGGGTGTCTCTTTTGTCTCGTCGGTATTTTGCTGCTTTAGATTTACTTCCTTTTCCTTGCAGTTTTTCGAGTGTTTCTCGAATTTGATTTTTCACTTCCTCTTCTGTAGGTTCTACTTTGGCAGTAATTGCGGGTCTTGCCCCTTTTACAAATCCGGGTCTAGCACCAGCTTTATTGGCTGCAAAACCGCCTCCTGTATTTGGCGTGATTTTGTTTGGGTTTATTGCACCGGGCACTCCTGGAGTAGCTGGTGGGCGAGGAGCTCCTGGTTTTGGAGCAATTCTTTTTCGTTTGTTTTTATTGGCATTATTGGCAGCAGCTCCTGGGTTTATCCCTGGTTTATTTGGAGTAATTTTTGGAGTTTCTGATTTCTTTTTTGGTTTGTTAAATTGAGCCAAATCAATGGTTTGCCCAGTAAAAGTGGCTCCTGTGAGTTGCACATATTGGGTTACTACTTCGGCAGGTGCTTCAACGGTGTTTTCTGTTTCTGCTTTCGGTTTTTCAACAATTGTTGGAGATTGTGCCAGACTTTTTGTAGCTTTCTTTACCAGAATTTCTTTTGCAGGTATTGCAACTTCTGGTTGTATTATTGCTTCTGAAGGGACTTGTTTTTGAATTTCAGCTTTTGGCTGATCTACTGTTTTTGGTTCATTTGCTGCTGGAGTTGGCGCTGGAATAACAATAGGAGTTGGCGCTTTTTGTGGGTTCAAATCTATAGTGCCCACTTGTTTTGGTGCTTGTACTATAGATCTAGCCTTGATGATTTCTTGCGTGCGCAAGCGATCTTCTTCTACTTTTTTCTTTTCTTCTTCAATCTTTTCGCGTTCAAGACGTAAAGCTTCTTTTTCTTTACGTTTTTCTTCGCCTACTTCTTTTGAAGCATCTTTGTTTCCCTTGTCGCCCGCAAACTGGCTTTGAAGAATTTTGTATTCATTTTCAGATATTTTGGCGTTTGGATTATTTGATTCCACAACGATGCCTTTATCTTTTAGATAATCGACAGCCCTATCTAACGAAATATTTAATTCCCTTAAAACCTTGTTTATTCTTAAAATTCTCTCTTCAGACATATAACCTTTTTATTATTTTTTTGCCGATTTTTGGTTTGCTCACCATAAAATTTTGGACTTTGATTTTATAACCTGCTTTATACGTTAAACTCGTCTTTTAATATGCGCATCACATCCAAAATTGTTTCTTCCTCTAGATCGGTACGTCTTGCCAAGTCTGCAACATCCTGTTTGAGAATACTTCGGGCCGTGTCTAGTCCAATTTTTGCAAACTCCTCTATAACCCAAGCTTCGATTTC
>JAYTNQ010000430.1:0-2681 GCA_043748255.1 Bacteroidota bacterium | reverse complement strand
CAGCAATATTTTGAGCCCCTACTTATTACAAATTGCAGACGATGGCGGCATCGAAATGGCTATAAGACGCAATCAAGGACTCAAACATGGCGTCTATTTTTATCATGGCATATTGACCAACAAAGGCATTGGAGAGTGGTTTGGAATTGATTATAGTGACCTTAATTTAATTGTGTTTTAGTCAAGTTTGACTTATATTTGCAAAAAAAACATGAAATTTTATCAACGATTGGCCTATTATTTGAGTGGTTTTGCAATTGGAATGCTTTTTTTGATGATGATTTTGAACGGAAAAGATACCAGCTGTAGTTATTTTCCAAACGCACGTGTGCTGAAAGATATTCGTCAAAAACCATTTTATTATTCTGAAGAAGCAAGCCAAAAAATCAACCAAAAATGGGCAGATACTGCCGATATTAGAAAGACATTGACCTTTGGCGACATTAATTTTGACAAAAGCAACATCAAAATAGGGGGCGGTAAAAGATATATAATAGCAGGTAAAAATTTTAAAAACGAAAAAATAATTTTAGAAATTATCAATTATCAAGACAAAGCCTATTTGAAAGATATTCAAAAACAAAAACCATGAAGATAGATATTTTGGCATTTGGTGCACATCCAGACGATGTAGAGTTGGGTTGTGGTGGTACATTGGCAAAGGCAGTAGCCTCGGGCAAAAAAGTGGGAATTATTGATCTTACACGTGGCGAATTGGGCACTCGAGGAACGGCCGAGATTAGAGATGCCGAAGCCGCAGTGGCAGCCAACATTCTGGGAATTCACTTTCGTGAAAATTTGAATATGAGAGATGGTTTTTTTGAAAATAATGAAGAAAATCAGCTCAAAATAATTGCGGTTATCAGAAAATTTCAACCCGAAATCGTGATTTGTAATGCGATCGAAGACCGTCATATAGATCATGCAAAAGGTAGCAAATTGGTTTCAGATGCCTGTTTTTTGTCTGGATTGACCAAAGTTGAAACCCTTTTTGAAAATAAAAAACAAACCGCTTGGAGGCCAAAAAATGTGTTCCACTACATACAATGGAACAACTTAAAACCTGATTTTGTTGTTGATATATCTGGATATAACGAGCAACGAATTGAAGCAATAAAAGCCTATAAATCACAATTTTATGACCCAAAATCCAAAGAACCAGAAACCCCAATTGCAACCAAAAATTTTTTGGAAAGTTTGAATTTTAGGGCGCAAGATTTTGGGCGATTAGCGGGCGTAGATTTTGCAGAAGGCTTTACATCAGATAGAATTTTGGCTGTGGATGCGTTAGAAAATTTGAAATAAAACCATTTTTTTGTTGCCAAAATAAAAAATAATAATATATTTGCAGCCGTTAACCAAATGGTGATTGTAGCTCAGCTGGTTAGAGCATCGGTTTGTGGTGCCGAGGGTCGCCGGTTCGAACCCGGTCATTCACCCTTTATTTACAAAACGGTTTTAAAGCAATTTAAAACCGTTTTTTTTATTTTAAATTGGACAAACACTATCTCAATTTCACAAAAAAACATCGATTTTTTCAAAAAAATAGAATTTCTGACAAAAATATATATATTTGTCAAAAATATATTTAAAATGTCAAACAGAAAAGATGGGGTTTTTAAAATAAGCGTTGCTAATTTGGTATTAGACCAATTGAATCCGCGTTTGTATGGCGAAAGTGCAGATAACTCACAAACAGAAATTTTACAAAAAATTTATAAAAAAGAGCAAATTAATGACCTAGCAACTTCATTAGCTAATAACGGTTATTTTGCCGAAGAACCCATTATCATTATTCCAGAAAACGAATCAGATTTTGATTTAATTGATCATAAAAATTATGACCAATTTCGCTATTTGGTCATAGAAGGAAACCGAAGAACATCTTCTGTAAAACTACTTTTGGACAAACATAATGAAATTGTAGATACGGCATTTCCAAAACTAAACAATACCGATATTAAAACAAATCTTGAAAAACTGCCTACAATTATATATAGAAAACGCGAAGACGTAGATATATATTTGAGTATCAGACATATAACTGGGAATAAGAAATGGGATTCCTATGCAAAATCAAAATATGTATATGACAAAATTTTGAAATTGAACGAAGGTGGAAAAGACATTACAAAAGCCATTTCAAAATTGTCTATACAAATTGGAGATAAAAACAATGTAATCAAAAAATATTTTATATATCATTCTGTTTTTAAAACTATAGAAAGGGAAGCAATCAACTATCCGAGCAAAAACGTCAAAGAGCGTTTTTCGCTTTTAGAAGTTTCTTTGCAATCTGGCAACACGTCAATAGCACAGTATATTGGTTTAAAATCTTTTAAAAATACAGATTTCAAAAACAAAATAGTTTCAGACGAACATATAAACCAGCTGAAAGATGTTACAAAATGGCTGTTTGGAAAAGACGAAAATGGATCAGGAACTTTGATCAAAGACACACGCCACATCAACACCTTGTTGAAACCAATTTTGACAAATGAAGAGGCAACAGCGCATCTCAAAAAATATGACGATTTGGAAGGTGCTTTTGAACTAACAAGTGGCGAAGAGCACATGATGGTGGGCAATTTGAAAAAATCGACCGCAAATATTGCCAATATTTTGTCGAAAGCCAAAAAATATAAAAACAATGAAGATTTTAAAACCGCATTGTCTGAATT
>JAYTNQ010000429.1:0-7316 GCA_043748255.1 Bacteroidota bacterium | reverse complement strand
TTTCTGATCCTGATATTGAAATTAATGTAGAAAAAGGAGTTGTTTTTATCTCTATTGCCGACAAACTTTTATTCAAAAGCGGTAGTTCAAATGTAGGTGATCGTGCCAAAGAAGTTTTAGAAAAAGTTGCTAAAGTAATCAATAGCAAACCAGATTTTGAATGTATGGTCGAAGGACATACAGATAATGTACCTTATATTGGAAACGGTGTATTGATTGATAATTGGGATTTGAGTGTAAAGCGCTCTACAGCAATAATCAGGGTTTTGACAAATGATTTGAAAGTAAATCCAGCACAATTGATTGCTGCTGGAAGAAGTTCTTATATTCCATTGGTTGACAATAATACTGCCGAAAATAGAGCTATTAATAGACGAACCAGAATTGTCGTTTTGCCAAAAATAGATCAGTTTTATGATATGATCGAAAAAGAAATGAAAAAACAATAATAATGTTTTTTTAAGATTAAAAAAGGCTGTTTCGTTTTGAAACAGCCTTTTTTTATGGTCTAATATCGATGCGCATATTGATCATATTGCTTTCAAAACCTACTTTTTGATATGCTTTTATAGCAGATGGATTGTTGTGATAAACATCCAATCGAAGTTCAAAAATGTCACGTGATAGGCACCAATTTTTCAAATTTTCAATTATTTTGGCGTTTATTCCAAGTCCGCGATAATCTGATTTTACAAACATAAAACCCAGATAGGCATATTTTTCAAAAGTATTATAGATTTTTCCAGACTCGATACGGGCATAACCCGAGCCAACAAGTGCATCATTGATTGTTGCCACCAATATTTGTGTGTCTGGAGACGAAATCATTTTTACAAGATTATAATACTTAACATTTTCAGCTTGGAGTGTGCTATCCATAGGCCTTTCTGCACTAATAACGCCTTGCTCAAATTGGAGCAAAATAGGCATATCACTCATCGAAGCAACTCTAATTTTTATGTTTTCTAATGGCATAAAAAATAATTTTAAGTTTTGTGTTTCTTTTTTCGTGCCGCCGGAAAAAGCACATTGTTTAATATCAAACGATAGCCGGGCGAGTTGGGATGCAAGTCCAAAACTGTTGGTGCATCGCCAACTTGGTGCCTGTAATCTTCGGGGTCGTGACCGCCATAAAAGGTAAACATTCCTTTTCCTTTTTCGCCATGAATATATCGCGCTTCTCCATTAATTTGGTTTTCGCCCATCACCAATACATTGGTTTTGATCAACTCTGGTGCAAAAGCGGTGGTTTGTCCCATAAATCCCTTTACCAATTGGGTATGATTTTGACACAGCATACTTGGAATTGGATCCCACTTTGCCGAAAAGTCCATAAGGGTAAAATAATCTTTTTCCATTGGCACATTTTTGCGTTTTCCAGTCATATCTATGTCAGAAAATTCATAAATATTGGGACTTCTTTCTAAAATAAAATCTTTGAAAGCAAAAGTTTTGCTATAGTCAATTTTGGTTTGATAATTCCCCTCGCTTGGATCACCATCAAACATGGGTTCACAAATATCGACACCTTCTGCGGACATTGCAATGTCAAAACTATCTGTAGCAGAACACATTGCAAACATAAATCCTCCTCCAATCACAAAATCACGAATTTTTTTTCCAACGGCTAATTTTTCTTCTGATACCTTGGAGAAGCCCAATTTGGCAGCCAATTCTTCAGCAGATCGTTTCTGTTCAATATACCAAGGTGTGTTTTTGTACATGGGATAAAATTTTCCATATTGTCCGGTAAAATCTTCGTGATGCAGGTGGAGCCAATCATACAATAAGAGTTGATCACTCAAAACTTCTTCGTCATATATAGGTGTAAACGGAATTTCGGCATAGGTGAGTACCAATGTAACAGCATCGTCCCAAGGTTGTTTTCCTTTTGGTGTATAAACCGCAATTTTTGGAGCTTTTTCTAATGCTACAGCTTCCATATTTTGAGATGGACTGCTAATTTCGTTTAGGATTTTATTGGTTTCATCGTCTGAAAGCACTTCAAAACTCACTCCTCGAATTTGACATTCCTTTCTGATGTCTGCTGCATCGGGCAATAAAAATGAACCGCCACGATAATTCAGTAACCAGCTGACTTTAAATTGTTTGTCTATTGCCCAATACGTAATTCCATACGCTTTTAGATGATTTTGCTGGGTTGATTCGTCCATTGGCAGCAATATAAAATTGGCAAATGCAGTGTTGACTATCATCAAAAAAATGATAAAACTATAAAAAAATGATTTTTTGTAACCCATTATATTTTGCAAATAAATAAACACGAAGATACAAATTATTTTATAAAAATTAATCAATTAATTGACAAAAAAATATTTTTAACAAACTATTTTTTATTCAAAAAAAGAAAGATTTTAAATATTAATCATCTTCGTTCATGATTTTTTCACGGTATTTTTTGCCAATCAAAAGGGTCAATTTTTGTTTGTAATCTTCGACCAACCATTCGCGATAATTTTTACTACAGTGGCTCAAACAGTTTGAATATCGTTTTATGCGACATTCAATGTCATCATGCAATTCTTTGGCCAATGCCTTTGCTTCATTGATTGTTTCACAATTATCAACACACATTCCAGCATGTTGATCAATAGACTTATCTAACACTACTTTAGACCTCAGATTTAGCGCAATTACTTGTTTGTGCTCATCCTCGACATCAAAATTGATTTGGTTTGAATTGGCAAATTTTGCTTGCAATTCGGGTGGCATTTCATATTTAAAATGCAATTCGATCTCGGCATCATCACGCAAATTTTCTAAATAATATTCAGGCGATTTAAAAATGTGTTGCCAATTTACAGGCTCGCTCCAAAGCCCAAATCTTGCGGCATTATTGCCCAAATCTATCACTGAAAAAGTATCTTTATGTGCCAATTTTCTTGAGCCACGGCCTATCATTTGATAATAAAGGGTCAATGATTTTGTAGCCCTGTTCAAAATGATTGTTTCAACGGTTGGTTCATCAAATCCGGTTGTCAAAATGCCAACTGAAGTCAAAATGGCATCGGGTGTTTTTTTGAACCAATGCAAAATTTCTTTACGATCCTCGGCAGTATTGGTGTTGTCGAGATGGCGAATTGGCAATCCGGCTTCTCTAAAGGTTTCATAAACATATAAGGAGGTGCTGATGCCATTGTTAAAAATCAAGGTCTTTTTGCCCAATGATTTTTCCATATAAGAATGTAACAATTTTTCTTGCATCACCATATTTGAATATAAATCGTCTGATGATTTGACGGTATAATCGCCGTTTATGCCTACTTTTAATGATGATAACCCTACATCATAACTATAGGTTATGGCTTTTGCTAAAAATCCATTGTTGATCAAAGACAATATGGTATCGCCCACAATGAGTTCGTCATAATTTTCGTTCATTGGCAACTTGATGTTTGAGCTCAATGGAGTTGCGGTAACGCCGAGTAAAAATGCGTTTGAAAACGAGCTCAATAGTTTGCGAAAGGAGTTGTAGTGTGCTTCATCTATAATCACCAAACCCACATTATCGATCTGAAGCAACTCATCATTCAACCGATTTTTGAGCGTTTCAACCATAGCAACAAAACATGAATATTCGTTTTGATCTGGCAATTCTTTAATTTTGCTATTGATAATTTTGTTTTTTACATCAAATCCCTTTAACATTTTTGAGGTTTGTTTGCAGAGCTCTATACGGTGTGTCAAAACCACCACTTTTTTGTCGCTTGTCGCTAAAAAGCGTCTTACAATTTCTGAAAAAATCACTGTTTTTCCGCCGCCAGTTGGCAATTGATATAGCAATCTGTAGTTGGGAGCGGTGTTTTCCATCCGTTCAAAAATAACGTCTATATCGCCTTTTTGATAATTATATAATTCCTTTTTTTCTTCAATTTCAAATTCTGAGTCTCGATGTGACATTGCTTATTTGGATGGATTTTTGCAAAAGTAAGGCTAAAAAGCCCTAAAGCAATTTTTTTTTTTCAAAAAGCCGTTAAATTATTTAAGTGTTTTGATTTTTTGAAAATCAAGCTCTTTAAAATCTTGAATTATGAGATTTGCTATTGACAAATCTTGAAGTTTGGAGTGGAGTGAGTTGTAGCCCACACAAAAAATACCTGCGGCATTTGCGGCTACAATTCCGTTTGTGCTATCTTCTATTACAATACAATTTTGAATTGGTGTATTGGACAATTGTGCGGCTTTTTCAAAAATTGCGGGATGAGGTTTTGATTTTGGAAAATCTTCACCTGATACTTTGTGCGAAAAATATTGGTGTAAATCAAAGCGGTTAAAAATTTTTTCTATGGTAACATTGGCAGATGAAGATGCTAACACCAATTGCATGCCATTTTGATGCAGGTCTTGTATGAGATTTAATACACCATCGATAAGGTTTAGGTCTTTTTTTTCTTCAAAAGCGGCATCAAAAAAGGCTCTTTTTGATTCGACTAAATCGTTTACTTCTTGCGGGAGTTTAAAGTGTACTTTTAGACGTTCATAGATATTTCTGGTAGAATTTCCAGTAAAACTTGCATACATGGTCTCAGAAACTTCGATATTTAGGGTCAAAAAATGTTGTTGATAGGCAAAATGGTGTACTGGTTCTGTGTCAACTATCACGCCATCCATATCAAAAATAACAGTTTTAATCATCTTTTAATTTTTTTTAGAATTGCCCATAAATCGGGAAATAGTAATACAAATTTAAAGTATTTGTGGTTTAAAACAATTTTTTTTATGAGGATTTGTTGCTTTATTTGAGTTTATGAAATGTAGTTTTTGTATTGTACATAAAATGAATAGGTTGTGGATATTTTTTAGAATTTTAAAGTCAAAACAACCAAATTTTAATTGTTGTAGTTTATTAAAAAAAAACATTTTTAAATAGTCTTACATCTAAAATAGAGAGTGAAGTTATCACGATTTTTCTTCGGGAAGCGGTGGCGAAGACTGGCCTTTAGACAAATTACCAAAGGAAGAAAACATCAAAACTGGTATTTCCAATTTTTTACAAAATGTTTAATAATGTTTGCAGGATTTTTGAAACCAATTAATTCAATACAATCTGTGTAAAAATTGTGTAAAAACTTTTTATAAAAAACGGGAAGCCCAGTGTTTACAGTGCTTCCCGAATTAGTGCGGAGAAAGAGGGATTCGAACCCCCGGACCTGTGACAGTCAACAGTTTTCAAGACTGCCGCATTCGACCGCTCTGCCATTTCTCCAGTTGAGCGTGCAATGCTTTTTTATTGCGGTTGCAAATATAAGGTAGTTTTTGGTTTAAAAAAAATTTTGTTTAAAATTTTTTAATTATTTTGTAAGTATTTTTTATTCAGCTTGTTACAAATCGCGTGTGGGTTAATATTGCACATATTCGGTTATTTCGAGTCCATATCCTATCATTCCAACCCGTTTTGAGCGTTCGGCATTTGAGACCAATCTGATTTTTGAGATATCGATGTCGTGCAAAATCTGTGCTCCTATGCCAAAATCTTTGCTATCTATAACAATTTTGGGGGCCTTTGTAATACCGTTTGATTGAAGGGTTTTTAGCTCACTGATGCGGTGTAGCATATTTATGGATTGCATATCTTGGTTGATAAAAATAATAGCTCCTTTGTTGTTGTCATTGATAATTTTAAACATATCATCGAGTTGTTTTTCTGGATTATTGGTAAGTGTACCCAACAAATCGTTGTTGACTTGCGATGAGTTGATGCGTGTCAATATAGCATCGCCGTTGTTCCAATTTCCTTTGGTCAAGGCTATGTGAATTTGTTTGTTTGTGGTTTGTTCATAGGCTCGAAGTCTAAATATTCCAAAGCGTGTTTGTATATCAAAATCTTCCTTTTTAACAATTAGACTGTCGTGTTGCATGCGATATGCGACTAAATCTTCTATGGAAACGAGTTTCAAATCAAATTTTTTGGCTACTTCAAAAAGGGCAGGAAGCCGGGCCATTGTTCCGTCGTCGTTCATGATTTCGCATATTACGCCGGCAGGCTTGAAACCTGCCAAACGTGCAAAATCGATTGCGGCTTCGGTATGTCCTGTTCTGCGAAGTACGCCTCCTTGCTTTGCTACAAGTGGAAAAATATGTCCAGGACGTGCCAAATGATGTGGTTTTGAACTGTCATCAACCAATGCTAATATTGTTTTAGCTCGGTCTGCCGCTGATATTCCTGTCGTTACGCCATTTCCTTTCAAATCTATTGAAACGGTAAATGCAGTTTCGAGATGGTCTGTATTGTTGTTGACCATTGGTTTGAGTTCAAGCTCTTTGCAGCGGTTTTCAGTAAGTGGTGCACAGATTAATCCACGGCCAAAGGTGGCCATAAAATTAATCATTTCGGGCGTGACTTTTTCGGCTGCAGCCAAAAAATCGCCTTCGTTTTCTCGGTCTTCGTCATCAACAACGATAATTATTTTTCCTTTCCGAATATCTTCTATGGCTTCTTCTATAGTGTTTAGTTGCATCTTTGTGGATCTTGAATTTTTATTTTTGTGGAAATATCTTGGCGATTATTTTTTGAAATGGTTGCATTAGATTGTCCAAATTAATCAAACCAATATCGTTTGTTGCTCTAAAGGTCAATAATATTGCCAAAGGGCTTAAGATTATAGACGACATCCAGGATCCCAAAAAGGGTGTTATTCCGTTTTCTTCGGCAACTTTTCGACCAAAAGTATTGATAAAGTGAAAGCTGATAAATATGAGTATTGCAAATACAATTGGCATTCCAAGCCCTCCTTTTCGGATAATAGCACCAAGTGGTGCGCCAATAAAAAACATCAGAAAACAGGCAAAACCCATTACAAATTTGTCATATAATGCGACCCAATGTGCATTGAGGTTTTTGTTTTTATAGTCCATTTCGCTTTTGTTTGAGTTAATCGAAAATGTAGTGCCAATAAGGTTGCTTTTGGCAGTTTCTATAATTCTGAGTTGCTCTGTATCTGAATAATAACTGAGTAGGTTGGTATTTTTTGCAGATTTTATGATTGGTTTTTTTTGTTTTAAAGCTTTATTTTTGTGCATCGTATCCAATGCTATTTGAAATTTGGGCTGCACAAAATTAGCAATTCCGGTGCGTTGGTTGATGTTGTCTGCAAAACTGATGATGTCTTTATTGTAAGTTTTGTTCAAAGAATCTAACGTATAACGCAAATGTTTGATATCGAGCATGGCATCTGTTGTAAAATTCATTTGATCTGTGTCAACATTATTAAGTTTAGACAAATCCATATTGACAACATATTGTGTGAAAGTAGTTTTTGAAAAAGGCATTTTTTGTTGTTCGCTATAATTTTCGG
>JAYTNQ010000428.1:0-2724 GCA_043748255.1 Bacteroidota bacterium | reverse complement strand
TCTAACAAATAATGTGAATGCGAAAATAGCTCAGTTGGTAGAGCGCGACCTTGCCAAGGTCGAGGTCGCGGGTTCGAGCCCCGTTTTTCGCTCAAAAATCGTTTGAAAGCAATTTATTAAAATGAAATTCAAAATTTTAGTTTTATAAAAATAAAATCAAATTTTGAATTTCATTTTTTTATTTTAGGAAAAAAATGCTACAACAGCAGTTGTTTTTTTGAATACAATTAGTGTTTTATGTAACCATTTTTTTCTAAAAATGAAACACAAATAGCTCGGATGGTGAAATTGGTAGACACGCTGGACTTAAAATCCAGTGAACAGCAATGTTCGTGCGGGTTCAAGTCCCGCTCTGAGTACAAAAAATTCGCAACTATTTTATTATAAATAGATTGCGAATTTTTTTTGTATATATCACAAAATAGTCCGGAAAAAATTTTTTAAAACCCTTAAAATGAAGTTGTTTACACAGTAAATAAAATGGCATATTTTTGTATGGTAAACATGGTTATTGAAGGCAACAAAATCGAAGTTTAGGCACCAAAAGACAAATTTTTTTTTTGTGATTTGATACAAAAACCCTTGTAAAATCATAAATTAGAATTTGAAATACATTTTTTTAATTATTAGGAAAGCAAGCAATACTTTAGAAATTAATAAAATTAAAAATCTTGTTAATCAAGTAATTAGCATCATGCTTTTGTGCCGAGGACAAATTTTTTCTTGGGATATTTAAAAAAAACAGAAGCAGTAGTTGTTTAAGAAAGGCCAATCTTGGTTAGGAAAAGCAATTTGTTATGTTGTAAACAAAAATAATTTTGTCCAAAAATGCTTAGTAGCATTATATGTATTACTTTTGAAATTCAAACGGCATTTTTTTAAATGAAAACCATGAAAAAAGCACTTTTTTTATTTTTAATTTTCAGCGTTGCATCAAATGCCCAATTCAAAGCGGTTGTAAAAGATAGCATAACCCACCGTCCTATCGCTTATGCCGGAATATGGTCTGCATCAACAGACTATGCGATTTCTACAAACAAGGAGGGTGTTTTTGAAACTAAAAAAATGCACAAAAATGACACTATAGTTTTTTTTACAACGGGTTACAAAACCAAAAAAATCTTATGCAGCAGCATAGATCAATTTGTTTTTTTGAGTCCAAAAAGTGCTATTGTGCCATCAAATTTGACCCCAAACAAGAAACTCAAAAAATATATCGAGAACGATGATTTTTTGACAAAAAACAATAAACAATTTTTTTCGACAGACTCAATCACCCAACTTGTTGCGCAATATTTGCCTTTTTTGCCTGAATATGAAAATCAAATGTTTCTGAAAAATATTCAATTTGCTATCCAAAGTGATGTCAAAATTTTGAGTTATAAAGTTCGGTTTTTTGAAGTAGGAATAGACGGAAAACCGGGTTCCGAACTATTGAATGAGTCTATTTTTGGGACTACTACTGCTGCCTGTTATTTTAATCCTAAATCGGAAAACGCATTAAAATATTCGGTCAACGAAAAAATAAATTTAAAAAAGCACCGAATTGTTTTTTCAAAAAATGGGCTTTTCATAGCTTTAGAATTGCCTTTTTCTTCAGAAAATGATTGCCATTGTGGAAAAAACGGATCGTTAATTGTAAATCCATTAGTGATGATAACGCCCATAAAAAATGTAGCAATATGGGAATTTCACTACGGCGAATGGCGCAAAATAAAAGATTCGAAAGAAATTGCGTTTCGGTTGAGATTCGAGTAATCATTATAGGGGGAAACAATTTTTCTAATTCAATGTACTGTTCGACAAAACCCGTTTGTGACTATTCTGTTGTTGAAAAACTGAGGCTGATAAAACTGTTTTTTATTTTATAAAAACAGTAAACCGAAAATATACGCTTGGAAATCGGGTTGTCTTTTTTATAAATTTTGCATAGTAAATTGGAAATATTTTTTTAAAAGAGAGACTTGTTTTGATGGTTTGTGTCGTTTGCAATCTTATTGAAAAAAATTTGAAGATTTGAAATACAGTATCGCACGAAATTATGTCGATAATCACGGTTCTTTTTTAGAAATAGATTTGAATAGATTTTGATTTTGGTTCAGAGCGATAGTTTCGCGTAAGCGGGGCAATAATTCAGGTCAAAAACTTTTTGTCTTCCAAAAACATATCACTTTTGAACTTTCACAACATCAAAAATGGATCTCGGTCGTTCAAAAATCCTAATTTTTGCCGGCTTGTTTTCAGTTTTTTTAAGTCCAAAGTAGTCAGAAAAATCCCTTCGTTTTCTTGTGGTGCAATCAAATTTTGTCCAAAAAAATCAATTGCTTGAGTGTGACCTGTATAAATCAATTCATTTTTGTCTGTGCCAATTCTATTTACACCCAAAACATAACTCATGTTTTCGACAGCACGGGCTTTTAGTAAAATATCCCAAGCATTGATTCGGGTTTGTGGCCAATTGGCTATATAAATAAGCACGTCATAATCGGTGGTGTTTCTAGCAAATACTGGAAACCGAAGGTCATAACAAATCAAAGGGCAAATTTTGAAGCCAAGATATTCCACTACCAATTTTGAAGTGCCCGCTGTATAAAAACAATTTTCACCTGCCAGTGTAAAAAGGTGTTTTTTGTCATAAAACGAAACCGACCCATCGGGAAAAACAAATAATAATCTGTTGAAAAACAAATCATTTTCTTTGATAACCAAACTGCCAACCAAGGC
>JAYTNQ010000427.1:0-7408 GCA_043748255.1 Bacteroidota bacterium | reverse complement strand
TTTTTTGGAGCTATTTCCTGCTTTTCGTTACAATCTTTTTCTCAAAAACCTTTTTTTCTACAAATTGGCAGGAGCTTCCGTTGGTCGCTCTGCCAATTTAAGAAAAAAATAGGTTTTTTCAAAATAGGATTTCCACTGCAATCAGGGCTATGGCTCTGGTTTTCATCATAAAATTGGTATAAAACTACAATAACCCCATAATGTTGACAATTTTTTTTGGAACTAAATTTGTCAACTTTTGGAAAGTTGACAAATTTTTTTTTGGAAAGTTGACAATTTTTTTGTAACTAAATTTGTCAACTTTTGGAAAGTTGACAAATTTTTTTGGAAAGATGACAATTTTTTTTGGAACTAAATTTGTCAACTTTTGGAAAGTTGACAAATTTTTTGGAAAGTTGACAAATTTTTTGGAAAGTTGACAAATTTTTTTGGAAAGATGACAAATTTTTTCAAAAAACACTAAAAGTCTATAATCGCCCTGATGCAGCGGCATCCTTTTTGGATTTTCTTTTTCAGAAAATCCAAAAAGATATAGCGTGCAGCAGGACAGGTGGTGTGATGGCTGGGGTGGTGTGCGCCAAAAAAAAATTAGATTCAGACCAAAAATTATAGTCTTGCGCTTAATTTTAGGTTAAATACTCGGGTGGTCAAATAGTTGGGCACGCCGTATTGTGATTTAGTATAAACGTCTCGTACCCACGTGTTTGTGATCGCGTTTTGGTTGTCGAAGAGGTTAAATATTTCAAAACCTATTGACATTTCTTTCCATTTTTTGAGCCAGTGGGTATCGGGTTTTTTGTTATTATTTTCGGTCAAAACGTATGAAAATCCTACGTCTGCACGGCGGTAATCTTTGAGTCTGTTTTGATATTGGTATGGGTTGGCATAGGATGGTGAGCCGCCGGGCAAGCCGGTGTTGTAAACCAAATTGAGGTATAATTTGATGCTTGGTATATTGGGCATAAAATCTTGAAATAGCATGCCAAATTTGAGTCGTTGATCTGTTGGTCTGGCTATATATCCTTTGTTATCTATATTTTCTTCGGTTTTGAGATAGCCAAAACTTAGCCACGACTCGGTTCCTGGCACAAATTCGCCATTGAGGCGCATATCTATTCCTTGGGTATAGGCGAGGGCATTATTGTTTGCGGTGTATCTAATTCGGACATTTTCGAGGGTATAGCTGTTTACATCTGTCATTGATTTGTAATATATTTCGGATACCAATTTGAATGGTCGCCGCCACATTTTGAAACTATAATCGTTGCTGATAACTACCTGAACAGATCGTTGTGCCTTGACATTTGGAAGCACCAGGGCGGTAGAATCTCGCAATTCACGATAAAATGGGGGTTGATGGTATAGTCCGCCTGATATTCTAAAGACCATATCTTTGTTCCAATTGGGTTTTATAGCTACTTGTGCTCTTGGGCTAAAGGTGACTTGATTGTTGTTGCTCAAATTGTGTCCAGAAACGCTCCATTGATGTGCTCTTACGCCAAAATTGAGCCAAAGGTCATGATCGCCTAATCTTGTTTTTCGGCTCCATTGTGCATAGCCCGAAAAGCGGTTTATATTGACCAGATTTGTAGCGCGCACATATTTGAACGGCACCAATGGCCCTGTATAGGATTGATAGGGCTGATCATTGTGTGGCAAGTTGATAATGGGCGGATTGATAGAAAAACCTGCTGAATCTATAACTTGCCATTCGACGATACGGTCTCGAATATCTTCGCGGGTGTATTTGAACCCGTATTCAAATTTGTTTTTGTTGATGTCGTGAAGGGCTTTTATTTCGGAATTAACGATCAGTGCATCCAAATCGTTTCGGGCATGGGTCAATTCGGTACCAATTCTGGTTACAAACTGCACTTCGCCGAGGTTTCCTGAGCCAATATTGGTGTTTAGTTGACCAAAACCATAATCTGCAAATATGTCAAAATATTCTTGTTCCAAAGTATGATATATCGAGTTGATGAATTTGAAAGTAAGCTTGTCTGTTGCTTTAAAAACGGCTTTTATGGTGCCAAAATAGGTGGCATATTTGTCTTTTTCTTGTCCTTGATAATCTACTACAAGTGCGATTGGCTGGTCTATTGTACCAAAATTGGTTTGACGTGAAAGGGGTTGATAGTTGTATTTGTTTTGCGAAATATTGCCCAAAAAACCCAATTGCCATTTGGTGTTTGGCGTAAAAGTAAGATAGGTTTGCATGTCTGCAAATGTGGGTCTAAAATTGGTTTTGGTTTCTTGGCTATTTACTAAAAGGCTGTTATCGCGATATCGAATGCCAGTGATCGAGGTCCATTTTTGGTTTTTTGAAGCGGTTTCTAATGCGATGCTTCCTCCCAAAAAGCCAAGATCAATTGCAGCCCCAAACTTGGTTGGAATGCGGTAAGTGATGTCTAAAACAGACGACAATTTGTCGCCAAACTTGGCTTGAAATCCACCGGCTGAAAAATCAACATTTTGTACCAAATCTGTGTTTGTAAAACTCAAACCTTCTTGCTGACCAGATCGAATCAAAAAAGGGCGATAAATTTCGATTTCGTTTACATAAACCAAATTTTCGTCATAGTTGCCTCCCCGAACGGCATATTGTGTACTCAACTCGTTGTTGCTGCTTACCCCGCCAAATGATTTCAAAATATTTTCGATTCCAGGATTGGCACCTGTCATTTTGCGCACTGCAGCTGGATCTATGCTTACCAAACCTTCAATTCGTTTGCGGTTGCCGGCATTGATCACTACTTCATTCATTTGCTCGGCAATTTGATTTAAAACTGGGTTGAATTCAAAATTTTCGTTGGGTTTTAATTCAAAGGTTGCAGTAATATTTTTTAAATTGATGTGCGAAAAAACAATTGTAATTTTTTGATTGGCCGGAACCTTCAAAACATAGTATCCGTTTGCGTTTGTAGATGTAGCACCTTGTTCAAACTTGACATTTACATCTTGAATAGGAGTATGGCTTTGGTCAAAAACAATGCCTTGAATGCGAGCGGATTGTGCAAAAATGGATAGTCCAAAAACCAAAAAAAAGAGTTGTATGTAGCTAAAATAGTTTTTCAAAATCGAAGTTTTATTGTTTTTTGTATAAAAAATAAGTTGCAAATGTAGTAGAATTTCCTACATTATCCGAAACAACGATTTTTAAATCATTGTGTCCGTCTTGCAAAAAATTATCATCAAACTGATGTATGATTTTTTTTGTTTTAAAATCATATTCAAACAATACCCATTTGCCGTTTAGATATCCATTATAGCTTTTGATGCCCGAAATGCTATCGTCTATTTTAATTTGAATATTTGATTTTGGATTGATGATTTTGCCTTGAGCAATATTCAAAATTTTTATTGAAGGCGCAATTTTATCATTTGAAAGTATATATTTTCCGAGGTTTTTGGTGCTTATCGAAAATTCATTTCCTTTGATTTTGGTAGCGTTATAGGTCAGTTTTTTGCCTTCTATGAGTGCAATAAAGGTTTTTGATTTGTCGACTTCTGCTATTTTTTTATTTTCAATACTGATATTAATGTTTTTTTGAACTGCAACCGTTTCGTCATGAAATTGAACAGTATCACCTATTACATCAAAATTCAAATAAAAATCTTCATAAAAAGCAAAAGGCGGTACATATATAGTTGCATTATTTTTTTTGTATAAATTTTCGATTTTCGATTTTACAAAAATACCCGTCTTTGTTGGATTCAAAATTGTTTTTGATCTTTTGTCCGAGAAAAAAATGGGGATATTTATGATGATTTTATTGTCATTAAAATCTGCAATTTCAATTTTGTAGTTATATGAAATATTTGGTTTTAAATCTAAAATTCCATTATTTGTATCGGTTTGAATTGGCGAAAAGGAGTAGGGATTTTTCATAAAAAGCTTTTGAACTCTGGAACCTGTATTGATAAATCTGGGATAATCAATCAAAGCGTTTACAAATCGTTTTTCGTCAAACGAAAAGCTATCAAATTGGTAAGAAAAATTTTTATTTCCGTTCAAAAAAGAAGTTACTTTATAAAGACCAATCTTACTATAATTCAAATCATTCAAATCATAAGCATTGATACCAAAACCAATTTTGCTAGAAGCCATCACTTTTTGTGACAAATAGGAGCCGTCTTTTTGCAAAACAAGACTCAACGAAATTGGTTTTTGTCCTTCGTTTACTACAGAATTGTCTGCAAGTGGATATACAAACAAGGCGTTCAATACGGGCAATTTTGCATCTTTGATCATCGTGTCGAAACCAAAAAGTAACGGATTCAAGATATTTTCTGTTTTTGAATCTCTAAATTCAAAATGCAAATGCGCCCCACCTGATGAGCCAGAATTGCCAGAAAAAGCAATAATTTCGCCTTTTTTTACAGGCAAATCTGTTGGTTTTGGAAAAAGCTCCACCTCAAATGACTGCTCTTTATATTGATTGTTTTTGATATACGTTTCTATGATTGCATTCCCTTTTTGAAGATGTGCATATACAGATGTAAAACCGTTTGGATGCGCTATATATATGGCTTTTCCATAGCCCGAAGTCGATATTTTGATTCTCGAAATATAGCCATCAGCAGAGGCATACACATTTAGACCCTCTTTTTGTTGGGTTTTAAAATCTAAACCCGTATGAAAATGGTTACTTCTTAATTCGCCAAAACCGCCTGCCAACAATAAATCTATATCTAATGGAGATCGAAAATAGGTTTTTGGAAAAATATTTTGAGCAAAAACTACTGTTGAAAACAAGAAAGTAAATATCAGAATCTTCATGAAAAACTTTTTTTGCTAAATTAAAAAAAAATATTAGAAAAAAAAATTTTAAATTTTATTGAAATTAAAATATTGAATATCAATATTTTAAAACTTATTTTAATAAAAATAAAAAAATATAGTTGCTATAATAAAAAGGAATAGTAACTTTGTAAGATTAAGTAATGAAAATAAACGCAATGGGCGAAATTGTAGTAATCATTGATACGCTTGAAAATAGGGTTGGCAAATTGATTTCTAAATTAGAAAGTTTAGAAAATAATTTGCAGGAACTACGTCAAGAATTAATAAAAGCTACTGCAGTCATTGCTGCTCAAACCATAGAGATTGATCAGCAAAAACAGCAAAATAACTCCCTAAAAATCGCTAATTCGTTGCTTGGCAGTGAAGATAATAAACGAGATACCAAGCTAAAAATAAATTCATTAATTCGTGAAATTGATTTTTGTATAACACAACTATCTGATTAGTAAATATGGACGAAAAGCTTAAAATTAAAATATCAATTGCAGACAGGGTTTATCCGTTAACGGTAGATTTTGCGCAAGAGGAAGGTCTTCGAGCCGCTTCAAAAAAAATTGATGTTATGATCAAGCAATTCGAAGAAAACTATGCCGTTCGAGACAAGCAAGATGTATTGGCTATGTGCGCCCTACAATTTGCCTCGCAAGTCGAACAAAAGAGTTTAGACAAATTTTCAAATCATGTTGAAAACAACGAAAGATTGACCAAAATTAATGATATAATAGACCAATATCTCAACAAATAACGTTCTTACAATAACTAAAATACTGCCTACATTAGTTTTTTTTTGGTAAACTCAACACTAACAATTTAGAATGAGCGAATCGTCATTACTATAGCACGCCCTGCTTTGCAAGGATCCTTGAACAATGAGTTAGCCCAAAACTTGTCATTCCGAGTTTATTCATTACCGCTGATGTAGGTTTTTTTATATAACAAATTTAACAAAATGGATCCAAATTTAATAATAGTTTTTACCGGTTTAATAAGTATTGCAGGCGGCTTTGGCGTTGCAAAAATGCTTGAAAAAAGCAATGTTTCAAATATGCTCAAAAACGCAAAAAAAGATGCCACTTCAATATTAAAAGAAGCCACTCTTGAAGCCGAAAATGTCAAAAAAGACAAGATTTTACAAGCCAAAGAAAAATTTATCGAGCTCAAATCTGAGCACGAGGAGGTTATCTTGAACCGCGAAAAGAAAATGGTTGAGGTTGAAAAAAGAGTTAGAGACAAAGAATCGTTGGTGTCTAATGAATTGGCTCGAACCAAAAAAGTAAACGACGACTTTGAAAACAAAACTAAAGAATATGATTCGAAAATTGAACTTCTCGAAAAAAAGCAGCATGAAGTAGAAAAAAAGCAAATTGAGGTTGATAAAATGCACAAAAGTCAGTTGACACAATTGGAAGTAATTTCTGGATTATCTACAGAAGACGCCAAAAATCAATTGATCGAAGGCTTGAAAGCAGAGGCAAAAAGTAGTGCCATGTCTTATTTGCAAGATACGATGGAGGAGGCCAAATTGACTGCACAGCAAGAAGCCAAAAAAATCATCATCAACACCATTCAACGCATTGGTACTGAGGAGGCAGTAGAAAATTGTGTCTCCGTTTTTAACATCGAATCAGACGATGTAAAAGGTCGTATTATAGGACGCGAAGGTCGAAACATCCGTGCTTTAGAAGCCGCTACCGGTGTAGAAATCATTGTTGATGACACGCCAGAAGCTATTATCTTATCTTGTTTTGATCCAGTTCGTCGTGAAATTGCACGACTTTCTTTGCACAAATTGGTTACAGATGGACGTATTCATCCGGCTCGTATTGAAGAAGTTGTAGCAAAGACTACCAAACAAATTGATGACGAAATTATAGAAGTGGGCAAACGAACTGTTATTGACTTGGGCATACACGGGCTACATCCAGAATTGATTAAAATTGTGGGTCGCATGAAATATCGGTCTTCTTATGGACAAAACCTTTTGCAGCACTCGCGCGAAGTTTCAAAACTATGTGGGATTATGGCTGCAGAGTTGGGGTTGAATGTCAAATTGGCAAAACGAGCCGGTCTTTTGCACGATATAGGAAAAGTGCCTGATGCAGAAAGTGATTTGCCTCACGCTCTTTTAGGAATGCAATGGGCCGAAAAATATGGCGAAAAAGACGAAGTTTGTAATGCTATTGGCGCGCATCATGACGAGATTGAAATGAAATTTTTGCTATCGCCAATAGTTCAGGTTTGCGATGCCATTTCAGGTGCAAGGCCAGGTGCTAGAAGACAAGTTTTGGATTCATATATCCAACGATTAAAAGATTTAGAAGAAGTTGCCTTTGGTTTTAACGGCGTAAAAAATGCTTATGCTATTCAGGCCGGACGTGAGTTGCGGGTGATTGTTGAAAGCGAAAAAGTTTCAGATGATAACGCTATGACACTTTCATTTGATATTTCTCAAAAAATTCAGACAGAAATGACCTATCCTGGGCAAGTAAAAGTTACTGTAATAAGAGAAACTCGTGCGGTAAATATTGCAAAATAATTTTTGAAATACAGATAGAAATGCACCAACTATAGTTATTTAGCTAACTGTAATTGGTGTTTTTTTTT
>JAYTNQ010000426.1:0-2737 GCA_043748255.1 Bacteroidota bacterium | reverse complement strand
CGTTTGTATTGTTTCGATGAATGGTTATTCCTTCTAAAAAATTGCCTTTATCTCCAGATTTTTTGTCAACTTTGATAGAAAAATCTCCAACTTTGCTAAACTGACCTTCGGTAATGGCCATTGCTGGCTTAACTTGTGCAATGTTTCGTCTGAAGTTTGCAAATTTGTATTGTGAATATGGAATTACATTATTTGCAAAGAAAAAAGCAGCAAAACTCAAAAAAATTATAAATACAATCAAACTTTTCATGGCTCTTTGGAGCGAAACTCCTGCAGATTTCATTGCTGCAAATTCATAATGTTCAGACAAATCACCAAAGGTCATAATCGAGGCCAACAAAACCGATAATGGCAATACTAAAGGCACAATCGTTGGCATATAATAAACGATAAATTTAAGGATAAAAATAAAATCTAAATCCTTGCCGGCTAATTCTGCAATGAAAAGCCAAATTCCTTGTAGAATGAATATAAAAAAGAGGATTACAAATACTGTTGTGAATGTAATTAAAAAAGATTTGAGCAAATATCTATCAAGTATTTTCACAATTTTCAGTCTAATTTATTGATATAATATTTTGGATATTTACTTTCAATAAAGCTAAATTGGCTTTGAGATAAGGGTTGATTTGTTTTAAAAGAATTGACCAAAATAGTGGTTTTAGTACCGTTTTTTCCAATTTCGATAATATTATAAATGTTTTTGGTTTGCACATCAATACCCAACAAAATTTCTTTCCGATTGTCTTTTGAGTTAATTGGTATAAGCTTGATATACTGAATTTTACGCCCTTTTATGTCCTGTAATATATCCCATAAAAATTTATACCCTGTATTAAAAAATGTCAACATTTTTGATGGAGTTATGGCGTTTTCATCTTTTTCATTAAATTTTGAAATTGATATTTCTTCGTCTTCTGGATTGATTGTATAGATTTTTTTTCCGTCAAAAAGCTTGGTAACTCCCATTAAATTTAGCACATACAAATTTCCTTTCATCGTGACATTGCCTTTGCTTTCTTGGTTGATGTTTTCTTTCGCATTATTCAAAGAGTACTTAAAATCAATCACAATATTAGTATAGCTTTTTACTTTTTCTGTCACTTGATCTAGTAAATCTTTGGCTTTTTTGTCTTGAGAATAGCTGTTTATATTTATTAAAAAAAATAACACTAAAAGGCTAATTTTCATTAAAATTTGTTTTGTTTTTATATTAAAAAAAAGACTTTTTGTTTTCATTTTAATCGGTATTATTTTCGTTATTAAAAAATTGATCCAAGGCAGATAAGTCCAAAATATTAACATTTCGGGCTTTGCTTCCTTCAAACGGGCCAACTATACCTGCTGCTTCCAACTGATCTATCAATCTCCCAGCACGGTTATAGCCCAATTTTAATTTACGTTGCAACAATGATGCCGAACCTTGCTGTGAGGTTACAATTATTTCGGCAGCTTCTTTGAAAAGGGTGTCCCTTTCTGAAATATCCATTTCTAAACTGATACCACTTTCTTCTCCTACAAATTCTGGAAGCAAATATGCCGTAGCATAAGCTTTTTGTGAGCCTATAAATTCTGTGATTTTATCAACTTCGGGCGTGTCTATGAATGCACATTGCACCCGCACAACGTCGTTGCCATTTGTATAAAGCATATCGCCACGACCAATAAGTTGATCTGCGCCTTGTGTGTCCAAAATGGTTCGTGAATCTATTTTTGACGATACTCTAAAGGCTATTCTTGCCGGAAAGTTGGCTTTTATTAATCCAGTAATTACGTTTACAGACGGGCGTTGTGTCGCGATAATCAAGTGAATTCCGATGGCACGTGCCAATTGTGCCAATCTGGCAATTGGCACTTCAACTTCTTTGCCTGCTGTCATTATTAAATCTGCAAACTCATCGACTACCAAAACAATATAGGGCAAAAATCGATGTCCGGCTTCGGGATTGAGTTTGCGAAGTTTAAATTTGTCGTTATATTCTTTTATGTTTCTTACCATTGCATCTTTGAGCAAAGAATAGCGGTTGTCCATCTCTACACAAAGCGAATTTAGAGTGTCCACAACCTTGGCATTATCGGTGATGATTGCGTCTTCAGTATCAGGCAATTTGGCCAAATAGTGTCTTTCTATTTTATTAAACAAAGTCAATTCTACTTTTTTTGGATCTACCAAAACAAATTTTACTTCTGCAGGATGTTTTTTGTATAATAACGAGGTCAAAACGGCATTTAACCCAACAGATTTTCCTTGCCCGGTGGCACCTGCCATCAACAAGTGTGGCATTTTTGCCAAATCGACCACAAATGTTTCATTTGAAATTGTCTTGCCTAATGCAATTGGCAACTCCATTTCGGCTTCTTGAAATTTGGCCGATCCAATGACGCTTTTCATAGAAACCATGGTGGGGTTTTTGTTTGGAACTTCAATTCCAATAGTGCCTTTGCCTGGTATTGGAGCAATAATTCGAATTCCCAATGCCGATAAAGAAAGCGCTATATCGTCTTCAAGACTTTTTATTTTTGAAATTCTAATACCTGCTTCAGGAACAATTTCATACAAAGTTACCGAGGGGCCAACGGTGGCTTTGATTTGTGCAATTTCAATTTTATAATTCCGAAGGGTTTCTACAATTCTATTTTTGTTTTCTTCTAATTCTTCTTGATTGATCGTGATACCTCCAGAATTGTATTCTTTGAGAATATCAATGGTTGGAAATTTATAATTTGCCAAGTCTAA
>JAYTNQ010000425.1:0-7436 GCA_043748255.1 Bacteroidota bacterium | reverse complement strand
AAAAAGAAATCTATTTTCAAAAAGAAATCAAGGACAACAAAAGGTTTGATAGCATTCAAAACATTCTAACACATATTGTAGGGTCAGGATATATTTATGCCAACTATATCAGACTTCGGTTTGACAATCCAACAATTCCTGCTTCATTTGTGATTATAGATTTCAAAAAAACGACAGAAGCACTTCAAAAAATGTTTGATTATACCAAGGAAACCTTTAGCAATAAAGCACATTTAACAGACGAAGATTTGATGCAAACCATTATCAAAACTTCTTGGACAACTTATGATTTGGAAGCGCTTTTGGAACACGCTATTATGCACATTTTGCGACATCGCACTCAAATTCAGAATGTTGTAAATAAATTTGAAACCGAAAATGAATAATTTTTAAGCTTCATTCTTTTCCAAAATTTTGAGTTCTGCATAAATTTTATGGCTCTCAAAACCTTTGCGAAGCAAAAAATCACAAAATTTCTTGCGTTTTTTTAGTTTGTTTGCCTCTCGACAATGCTCCCAAAAATGTTGTGCTGTTTTTTCAAAAGTAACATCATATTCTTCTTCAGAAATTTCTTTCAAAGCCCTATCAATATTGAATTTTGATATTTGACGCCGTTTGAGTTCGCCAATAATTCGAATCTTGCCCCAAAACTTAATCCTATGTTTTCCACGTGCAAAACTACAGGCAAAACGCTCCTCATTCAAAAAATTTTGAGCAATCAAATGCACAACAATCAAATCAATAGCCTGATCAATCATCTGCATCGAACGCAATTTTTGAATCACCTCTACATGACAACGCTCTTGGTAGGAACAAAAATATTCTAGTTTGAGTTGCGCCTCTTGAACCGTATAGGTTTTGGTCATTTTTTTTGTTCAAAGATAGTTTTTTGATGTTGTTTTGAAAAGTGGGTTTCACAATAAATTTTTTCAAGAAATAGAAATACAAAATGGTTTAAAAAAACGGAGCTATTTTTGAAAAAAAATGAAAAAAATTATCAGTTGGTTTTTTTGAATACAGGTTTTCAAACTGAAGATGGATTGCGTGAGGGCAAAGGCGTAGCTCTTTTGTGCTGGCGTTTTTCAGCCAGCCCAAAAAGCGGGAGCCGGAGACCGACCCGAAGGGACACGCCCAAAAAAGTATCTTTTTTGAAATAAAAAAGCCCCTAAATTTGTATTTAGGGGCTTGTATTGTACTTTATTTTTTGTTATTTGAAGGCTTTTTCTGCTGGAAAATAGGCGTTATCGCCCAATTCTTCTTCAATACGAAGCAGTTGGTTGTATTTTGCCATTCGGTCAGATCGTGATGCTGATCCTGTTTTTATTTGTCCACAGTTGAGTGCAACGGCCAAATCTGCTATAGTATTGTCTTCGGTTTCGCCAGAGCGGTGCGACATTACAGAGGTATATCCGGCTCGGTGTGCCATGTTTACGGCGGCAATGGTCTCGGTGAGGGTGCCTATTTGGTTTACTTTTACCAAAATGGAGTTGGCAATTCCTTGGGTTATGCCGCGAGATAGTCGTTCAACATTGGTTACAAAAAGGTCATCTCCAACGAGTTGTGTTTTGTTTCCAATTTTTTCGGTGAGGTATTTCCAGCCGGCCCAATCGTCTTCATACATACCGTCTTCGATAGAAATGATGGGATAATTTGCGGCTAATGATGCCAAATAGTCTGCTTGTTGTTCTGAGGTTCTAATTTTGCCGGTTGGTCCTTCAAATTTGGTGTAATCATATTTTCCGTCAACATAAAACTCTGATGCTGCACAATCTAAGGCTACCATGACTTGATCGCCAAAGGTGTATCCTGCGTTTTCGACGGCTTTTTTGATGGTTTCGAGTGCGTCTTCGGTACCGCCAGCCAAATTGGGTGCAAATCCTCCTTCGTCGCCCACGGCGGTTGATAATCCTCGGTCGTGAAGTACTTTTTTGAGGTGGTGAAAAATTTCGGTGCCTATTTGCATGGCATTTGAAAACGAGCTAGCTTTGACGGGTATAATCATAAACTCTTGAAAGGCAATTGGTGCGTCAGAGTGCGAGCCTCCGTTGATTATATTCATCATAGGTACGGGCAGTGTATTGGCCGAAACGCCGCCAATGTAGCGGTATAATGGCAATCCCAACTCGTTTGCAGCCGCTTTTGCAACGGCCAATGAAACGCCCAAAATGGCGTTTGCGCCAAGGTTTGATTTGTTTGGAGTTCCGTCGAGATCGATCATGGTTTGATCGATCAAATTTTGTTCAAAAATCGAGAAGCCAAGTAGCTCGGTTGCAATGGTTGTGTTTACATTTTCCACGGCTTTAAGCACGCCTTTTCCCAGATAGGCTTTGCCTCCGTCACGCAATTCTACTGCTTCGTGTTCGCCGGTTGAGGCGCCGCTTGGCACTGCGGCACGACCCAATATGCCATTGTCTGTAACTACATCTACTTCGATGGTTGGATTGCCACGTGAATCAAATATTTGTCTGGCGTGAATCTTGATAATGATACTCATTTTTATGATTTTTAGTTGGATTTATAAATTAGTGGCACAAATATATTATTTATTACCCAAATCGTTTTGTCTTTTTTTGAATCTTATTAACGAAAACGATATATTTTTAAATTTTTATAAAAATTAAAACCAAAATAAATACTTTTTTTAGTTGGTTATCCGTTGATTTCGACCAAAGCGGTAATGAAGGCGTCTATATCTTCAAAAGTATTGTTGTAGCAAAATGAAATTCTGATACTTGGTTGTTTCAAATCTTCAGGGCTTAAAATTTGATTCAGTACATGTGAGCCTTTTAGACTGCCTGATTGGCAAGCACTTCCACGAGAAACCGCTATTCCTTTTAGATCCAAATGAAACAATAATAAGGCCTCTTTGTTGTCATCAATAGGCAACATGACATTCAAAATATGTGGTGCTGCATTTTCAAAATCGCCATTGATTTTTAGATTTTCAAAGTGTTTTTGAAGGTTTTTTATGGTATATTTTTTTAGTGCCAAAAGGTGTTTTGTGGTTTCATTCAATTCATTTACAGCAATTTGCAGAGCGGTTGTCATGCCAACGATGTTGTGAATTGATTCTGTGCCGGGGCGCAAACTTTTTTCTTGTTCTCCTCCAAAAAAAAGGGGTTTTATAGGCAATCCTTTTTTGATAAAAACAAATCCTATCCCTTTTGGACCATGAAATTTGTGTGCGGTTGCTACCAAAAAATCAATTTGCAAATCTGATAAATTGATTGCCATTTTTCCAACTGCCTGAACGGCGTCTGTATGCAAAAAAGCGTTATATTGGCGACAAATTTTGGCCGTTTTTTCGATATCTAAAATGTTTCCAATTTCATTATTCACCAACATCAAGGAGACCAAAGTGGGTTTGTTTTGCGAAAGCAAATCAACCAAATGTGTCAAATCTACTTGTCCGTTTTGATGGGTGTTGACAAATTTTATGTCAATGTTAAATTCACTTTCAAGTGCTGTAATGGGTTGTAAAACGGCTTGATGCTCCAACTTTGTTGTAATAATTCGTTCCAATTTCAAATCGCAAACCGCAGTTCTCAAAACCCAATTATTGGCTTCGGTGGCTCCGGATGTAAAAATAATTTCGGAGGAATTTGTTCTTATTAACGAAGCGATTTTTTTTCGCGAAAGCGCCACAATACTTTTTGAATGTCTGCCAAAACTGTGAATTGATGATGGATTTCCAAAATCGTTTTGCAGCGATTGCGTCATTGACAAAATCACCTCGGGGCGCAATGAAGTTGTGGCAGCGTTATCTAAATATACTTTTTTCATTTTGGCAAAGTTATGAAATTTTGATTTGTGAAATCGAATTGATTTTACAAATTAAATTTCGTTTTTTTTGATTATTTTTGTAGCAAATAAATATACATGAAACGTTTTTTTGCATTATTTACGGTTTTGTTTTTACTCGCCAATTGCAACGATGGTAATATAGAGGTAGCGTCGTTTGATTTTGCTGAGGCAAAAGTGGCGTCATGTGGCGTTGGTACGACAAATTTTTTTGTTTATAATGCCAAAGACAAACGAACTTTTATTGTAAAAATTGCGGAAAGCAATTTTAAAAATTTGGTGACACCAGCCAATAATTCCATTGTTTTAAAGATTGATAATGCCACAAACAAAGTGATTTATCGCGAATATTCGGGCAGTATCACTTCAGAAACTTTGTGCGCCGCCATTCCGGTGAGCAGTCCTACAGTTAGTAAAGAGTGGGTTGCTGTTGGAGGCAATATTGTCATAAAAACAACTCTGGTAAAGGTAGAAAACAAAGATGGCTCTTCGACAATTTCGGGCTATAACCACAGTATCTCTTTTGAGAATATTGCTTTTGAAACTGGTAATGGACAACAAAAAAACGACTTAATCGAGTTTGGAAAATATTTTACTGCTGCGGTTTCACCAGTAAATTTTACGACTTTGCAAACCAAAAATTGTGGTTCAAATACTTATTTTTACAAATATTCGAGCAATCAATCTTTGGTATTGTCTGCAAGCAGTAGCCTTTTTGACACTACAATATTGGGCGTTGCAAAAACACAATTTATTGATAATGTGAATAATAAGTTGATATATGCTATTTACAATCCAAATTCGGGTACTTTGACAGATGATTATTTTTGTAGCACGGCACTTCCGGTATTTCCTACAATTTATGAAAATTGGATTGCAGATAATGGAGGCGATAACAACGGAGTAATGACTGGTCAAATTCAGGTAATAACTGCAAGTAACGGCGTAGGCAAGTTTTCGCATACGATCACCCTAAAAAACATCAATTTTTCAAAAGGCGAAATTGGTTTTAAATTGCCATCAACCTATATATTTGGAATTTTTAATGATTAAGTTTTAAAATTTCAAAAAAAGTGGCAAAACATAATGATCTAGGCAAGAAAGGAGAAGAAATAGCGATCGTTTTTTTGCAAAAAAAAGGATACGAAATTCTTGATGTAAATTGGACTTTTCAAAAGGCCGAAATTGATATTATAGCCAAATGGCAAAATGTTTTGGCAATTGTAGAAGTAAAAACCAGGTCGAGTTTGAGTTTTGGATTACCGCAGGATTTTGTGAAACCAAAAAAAATTCAACTTTTAGTCAAGGCTGTCAATCAATATGTGATTCAAAATGATTTGGATTTGAACGTGAGATTTGACATTATCGCAATACATAATATGGGTGATAAATTTGACATCGAACATTTAGAGGATGCTTTTTACTATTTTTAATTGTTTGTTTTATAACATTTTGTTTTTATTTGTATATTTGGCATATAAAAATCACATTTATTGACAAAATTTATATGAAAACTGTCGCCTCAATTGTAGAAAACCATATCAAAAACAAGCCTTTTTTGTTAAGCGGTCTTTCGCAAGGAATCATCAATTTGACTTCATTATCTCGTAATATGATGGACGAATTGGTTTGGGAATTTCCAAAAGATGTAAAACAGGGTGCCATTGTGATGGCGCTAAAACGCCTTACAATTGATTTGGATTTTCGAATCAACAACCGCATTTTGAGGGTGCTCAAAAACATTGGCGAAATTACGGTTCGCTCCTCACTTTGCGATTATACTTTTGCCATTTCGAGTACTATTTTGGACAAGCAAGCCGAGCTTATTACTCAAATTAAACCTTTTCAAGACGTGTTTTATACCTCATCACGTGGGGTTTCTGAAACCAATATAATGGTCAGTGCAAGTGTCAGCTTGATGGTTGAAAAATTATTTGATTCTGAAAAATTATTATTAAAACTTCCCAATTTGGCTTCGATTACGGTCAAATTACCACAGGACAACGTGTCAACTCCTGGTTTATATTATTATATTTTTCAGCGATTGGCTTGGGAGGGCGTTGTGATAAATCAAGTGATTTCAACTTCAAACGAATTTACTATTTTGGTGGGTGATGATCAAGTCGAAGTGGCTTTTGGAATCATAAAAGATTTAAAAAAAATTGTTTGATAAAAATTACTACCTTTGAGCTTATTTTTAAATTAAAAAACATGAAAAAAATCATACTTTTTCTTATACTTGTCTGCAATTGCACAGCTTTTTCTCAAAACATTATAGCCAAAAAAGTTCAAGATTTGATTGAAAACAACACCAAATTTTTACCGTTTTCAATTTTCAAAAACAACCAACTTGTTGTTAACAAAGAAGTTAATGATGCTGTTGCTTTAGCCTCGGTTTTTGAAATAAATAAAGTAGAAATTTCAAAAATTGTTACAAAAAATCCAGACTATATAGAACTTACAATTCCGTACCAAAACAAAAATGTGGTGGTTCAACTTTATAAAACGGATATTTTTGCAGAAAATTTTCATGTTGACACAGACAAATCTTCTGATGCCGTTTATGAAAAAGGGTGTTATTATAGAGGAATTGTAAAAAATGATTTCAAATCTGTAGTTGCTTTTAATTTTTTTAAAAATGAATGTAATGGCATAATTTCGAATGATGATTTTGGAAATTTGGTTGTTGGAAAATTACAAAAACCAAACAATGAATCAGAATATATTGTGTATTCAGATTCAGATTTGAAAGTTTTGAATACTTTTGAGTGCCACACCAAAGAGAGTGCCATTCTGCCCGACATTTCTGAAAAATCAGCAGCAAAAAACACTTTGTCAGCAAGATGTGTCACTTTTTATTTTGAAATTGACAATGATATTTACTTACAAAACAACAGCAGTATTACCGAGACTACCAATTGGATGACTTCGGTATTTAATAATGTTCAAACACTTTATAACAATGATGGTATCACAGTTTCTTTAAAATCATTGTATATTTGGACTACCCCTGATAGTTATTCAGGATCAGATTCATCGGCATATTTGTATGAATTTAATGCACTTAGACCCATTTTTGATGGTGATGTTGGTCAACTCGTTGGCATTGATTCTGGTGGATTAGGTGGGGTTGCGGTCACCATAAATGGACTTTGCTCCAACAACAATTTTAGTTATAGCGATGTTGATATTAGTTTTAACACTGTTCCAACATTTTCGTGGACGGTACAGGTGATTTCGCACGAGTTTGGGCATTTGTTGGGTTCGCCACACACCCACGCTTGCGTTTGGAACGGCAACAACACAGCGATAGATAATTGTGCACCTTCGGCATTAGGTGCGTCATGGGAAGGGGGAGAATGTATGACTACACCACCCACAATCCCTTCAAATTCTACCAAAGGAACAATTATGAGCTATTGTCATTTGGTTAATGGTGTTGGAATTAAATTTGCAAATGGTTTTGGACCACAACCCAAAAACACAATATTAAATGCAGTAAATACAACAAATTGTTTGAGCACAGATTGTATCAATACTTGTATCAATAATGTGACTATGGTTGATGCTGTTAATATAAACGACACCTCGGCAACAATACTCTGGACGGAAACCTCGGGTACTTTTTCAGACCA
>JAYTNQ010000424.1:0-2748 GCA_043748255.1 Bacteroidota bacterium | reverse complement strand
GCGAATTCCGGATGGAAGCGATATTGTGCAGGTTTTGCCAGAATGTTATGAATCAAATTTTTTGCAAATAAAAACAGTCAAATTTTTTGCAGACGGTGGATTGAGCTCTGCAACAGCGGCGATCAATGAGGCATACAAAAACACAGACAATTACAAAGGCGTTTTGAGATTAGAATATGAACATTTTTTGGAAACCGCAACAGAAGCCGTTCAAAATGGTTTCTCGATAGCCACACATGCTATTGGGCATCGCGCCGTTGATTTGACATTAGAAGTTTATAAAAAATTATATCAAATAAACCCAAAATTAAACCATCGAATAGAACACGTAGGATTTTTGTCTGCAAACAATATTAAAGATTTTCAAACCATGAAAATTAGTGCTGCCATGCAACCGATTTTTATATATGAGCTGGCAAATAATTTTAGAACAACCTTGACAGATGACCTTTTAGAAAATGTTTATCCCTGCAAAACTGTTTTGGATAGCAACATAAACCTTGCCTTATCTACAGACGGGCCTGTTGTAAAAGAAATAAACCCTTGGGTTAATATACAAACCGCTATTTCGCGGCAAGCGGCAGATGGGTTTGTTATAGGCAACAATCAAAAAATTAATTTACAACAGGCATTGACAGCCTATACTGTTGGAAGCGCAATCGCAGACAATCAATTGAACAAAAAAGGAACAATTAGCAACGGAAAATATGCAGATTTTATTGTTTTGAATCAAAATCCTTTTGAAACAAAAAATGTAACTGAAATAAAAACAGAACAAACTTGGATTAATGGCGAATGCTATTTTTCTAATTAAAATGAAAAAAAAATGAGTGCATTAGACGACGAATTAGATTATAAAATACTAAAACTGCTGCAAAGAGATGGCAGAATGTCTTTTACAGAAATTTCAAAAGAAATAAATGTTGCGGTAAGCACCATCAGACACCGCTATATCAACTTGATTGAAGATGGTACGATAAAAATAATTGGACGTATTGACCCCAACAAAATTGGTTTTAATGCTTACGCAAGCATTTTGATTTCGGTTCGGCCAAAATCCGTATTGAATACGCTATTAGAAGAATTAAAAACCTTGCCAGAAATTAGTTTTTTGGCACTTATATCAGGTGATTTTGATATAGAAGCCAACGTGATGTGCCGAGATATGCAACATTTAAACGAGCTTTTGGCTGATAAAATTCATATATTAGATGGTGTTTATGATACCAAAACAAATATGTATATGAAAATAATAAAATTTTCGCAACCCGATTTAGAATTAGCAAAACAATCCTCTTTATAAAATGAAAGAAACCGAAAAATTATACGAAAGACGCAAAAAATCAGTTCCAAATGCACTCGGGATTTTTAATCCATCTAGTATCAAATCTGCCAATGGTGCCATTATCATTGATGCCGATAATAAAGAACTCATCGATTTTGCAGGCGGTATTGGTGTGAACAATATTGGTCACGGAGTAACCGAAGTAGTAGAAGCAATCAAAAAACAAGCCGACAAATTTATTCATGCGTCCTTTAATGTATCTGTTTATGAAGCCTATTTGGACTTGACCGAAAAACTTTGCGAAATATTGCCACATGGCGAAGCTACAAAAGTAATGCTTACCCTTTCTGGCGCAGAATCTGTAGAAAACGCCATAAAAATAGCAAGAGCCGTAACCAAAAAAACAGGGATAATTTGCTATAACGGAGCCTTTCACGGCAGAACGATGATGGCAATGTCGCTCACCTCAAATGTAAAATATAAAGAAGGCGCAGGACCATTTGCACCAGAAATATATCGGTTGGATTTTCCATATTATAGCCCTAAAGAACAAAAAATGTTCCAAAATGAACAAGATTTTGCTGATTTTCATATCGAAAAATTGCATAAGTTTTTTTCATCCTATGTTTCAGCAACTCAAACCGCAGCTATCATAATCGAGTTGGTACAAGGCGAAGGCGGATTTACCGTTGCTTCAAAACTTTATATTCAAAAATTAAGAAGTATTTGCGATGAACATCAAATTTTGTTGATTTTTGACGAAGTGCAATCTGGATTTGGGCGCACCGCAAAATGGGCAGCCTATGAACATTATGATGTTATTCCAGATTTGTCAACCTGGGCAAAATCAATGGGCGGTGGCATGCCAATTGGTTGTGTGATTGGCAAACAAGCTATCATGGATGCTATACAACCCGGACTTATTGGCGGTACATATCCCGGCGGTGCATTAAGTTGTGTAGCCTCACTGGCAAGTATCAATTTTATGCAAAAAAACAATATCAATGCTGCGGCGGCAATTGTGGGCCAAAAAGTGTTTGAAAAGTTTGAGCATTTGCAACAGTTATATCCAAAAAACATTACAGATATTCGTGGGTTGGGTGCCATGTTGGCTATAGAATTTTGCGATCCGGAAACTCAAAAACCAGATGGCGAAACTGCAAAAAAAATTGTGAATCTCTGCCTTGAAAAAGGATTAATAATCATCACATCAGGCACTTATGGAAATTGCATTCGCATTTTGAGTCCATTATTTATAGAAAATGAAATTTTAGAAAAAGGCTTACATATTTTAGAACAAGCCATAAAAGAAGTGGTATCATGAGAAAGCAATATTTTAATGGGGAATGGTTTAAGGCATTAGACGGCAAAACTTGGAATTTGCAAAACCCCGCAACCGAAGAATATATAGACAAAGTGCCATTTGGCGACAGAGCAGATTGCAAATTAGCCATCAATATGGC
>JAYTNQ010000423.1:0-7474 GCA_043748255.1 Bacteroidota bacterium | reverse complement strand
AAATTTGCACTGGTTTTGATCAAAGTTGGCGTAAAATCTAAAGTTTCAATTTTTTTTATTTGTTGTAAAACAGCGAGCGTATCCTTTTTTTCGACTAATGAATACATATAGTTATTCAAGAAACTATTGACCATTGGATACATATCAAGACATTTTTTTCGATACTTCAAAACACTATCTTTTTGATTGACTTTAGCATACAAATCTGCCAACATAAACTCTGTAAAAACTCCGTTTCTATTGTCTTTTTTAGAAAGATTTAGCATATCTAAAGCCTTTTTATATTGTCCTTCTTTGATCAAATATGCCGCTTTTGACACCAAAATGGGTTGGCCTTTTACATTCAAATTCGGAAAATTTGGAAGCATTTCATCAACTGCTGCATAAGAATAACTCAAAGCATTTTCGTCTGCTACAACAATATTTTGTGCTTTCAAAGATTGATAGGCATAAAAACTTGGCACTATAGCTGCAAAACTCAAAACAAGTAAAAGTCCCAAAAATAGTTTAGAATTGATACTTTTATTGATATTCAAAAAAGTTGGTTTTGAAATAACAAAACTCCAAAACAATATTATCACAAAAAAAACCTGGGTTATGGGTCTATGCTCTGGAAAGTTGAAAAATGCATCTATAAAATAGGCCGAAATGCCTGATAAAACTACAATCGAAATCCATTTTTCGGTTTCGTCTTCAGATTGCAGTAAATTTTTGAAAGTGCCAATACCAACAATAAGAAAAATCATAAAATAGATAATCATATTAAACCAACCTGTTTCTGCAGCAATTTGCAAAAAATCGTTATGACTATAAACGGACATATCCCAAACCTGTCTTTGCTTGCTCTCGAACGGAATTGCTTTTAATTTATAATTTCCTAACCCACAACCAATTATAGGATTTTCCAATGCTATTGCAATTGTGTTTTTCCATAAATTGAATCGAAATCCCGATTCTTGATTTGTAAGTGCAAAAGTGGCTACTTCGTTAGAAAATCTGCGGTTAGATGAGGCTAATTGACTTTTTTCTTGAACAAAAAAGGCTAAAGCAACTATCAAAACTACGTAAACGGTATTCCACTTGTTTCCATTTATTTTTTTGACGATATGCAAAAACACATAAAAGCCTACTATAGAAACCAAACTGATCAAAGTTGCCCGTGAGCTGATCAAAAACAATGCTAAACTAGCTGTAAATAAAGCGAATAAGGAAAATATTTTTTTGAAATCTTTAAAATAATGAATTGCGTAAAGCACAAATGGAATTTTGAGAATAATTGATGCTGCAAAAATATTGACATTTTCGGCATTTCCGTTCAAAAAAAGCATCGCTTTTCCAATCTCAATTTTGTTCAAATTTTTGTAAAAATCTGATAATGCAGACACCGTTTGAAGGAATAATAAAATTGTAACTAAAATTGAAAAATTTAAGAACACAGTTGTTGTTTTTTTAGTCAAAAAACTAAAAACAATCAATCCAGAAAGTACAATCGATAATTTGCTCAAAAATAATATAGATTCCATTTTGTTATCTGCAACCAAAATCGAAAAGGCACTCAAAGCAAAATAAACTATATATAAAATGGGAATTATTGAAAGGCTGTAGTTTTTTTTGACGATACTTTCATCACTTATTTTGGTTCTAAAAAGCATCAAAATCGCAAAAAAATTGATAATTGCGAGATACAACCATTGAATACCACCTACGTCAATAATTGGTTTTTTTGGCAAAAAATCTGTCATTACATATAAAAAAAGTAAAAATGATAAATAACCATTTTCAAAGTTTGAAACGGATTTAGGTTTACTTTCGATTTCACTTTGAAAATCAATTTTGGGTATAAAAGTATTTTTTTTCATCAAAAAATGTATTTGTTAAGAACCTTAATTATAAATTTTTGCTAATATTTGGGTAAAAATAAATCATAAATAGCCAATTAATCAAATAATTTTGAAAAATAATTCAAAAACTACTACTATATTTGTATTCATATCAAAAAAAATGGAAAAAATATTCAACAATACAGAAGTAGCCTTCTCACTAAAAAGCGATACCGAGTTGGATCGGGCTTATTTTTTGTTCAAAATGATTGATAATCAACCGTTAGTGCGAATTGGCACCGCCGTTACAAATTTTGCAATCAAAGCGCATTTGCCTGTCGAAGGCTTGATTAGAGCTACGGTTTTTGACCACTTTTGTGGCGGAATTAACGAAAAAGATTGCATTCCGGTGGTGGACAAAATGTTTTCAAAAGGGGTTTCTTCCGTTTTAGACTATTCGGTAGAAGGCAAAGAAGATGAAGCACATTTTGACCAAGCCCTTCAAACAATTTTAACAATTATAAATTTTGCTACAAATAATGAAGCGATTCCCTTTGTAGTATTCAAGCCAACCGGATTCGGTAGTATCAATTTGTTTGAAAAAAAAGGTGCTTTGAACGAACTTACAAAAAATGAAATTTTGGAGTGGGAACGAATTGAAAATAGATTTGATTTGGTTTGCAAAACGGCATCTCAAAACAACATTGCTTTGTTGATTGACGCCGAGGAATCATGGATGCAAGATGCAGCAGATGAACTAGTTGTAAAAATGATGCAACGTTATAACCAACAAAAAATTATCGTTTTTAATACACTTCAAATGTATAGACACGACAGATTGGACTATCTAAAAAAACTGCATCAAAAAGCACAAAGTGAAGGATTCTATATTGGTATGAAAATTGTGCGAGGTGCTTATATGGAAAAAGAAAATAATCGTGCTGTCCAACAAGGCAAACCCTCACCAATATGCGAAAACAAGGAAGCAACAGATGCAAATTTTGACGCAGCAATCGCTTTTATGGTACAAAATATTGATCGAATGGCAATTTTTGCGGGAACTCACAACGAAGAGTCTTCCTATTTTTTGATGGATTTGATGCAAAAAAACAATATCTCTGCTGCCGATAATAGAGTTTGGTTTGGTCAATTGTATGGCATGAGTGACAATATAAGTTATAATTTGGCCAAAAAAGGCTATAATGTAGCCAAATATTTGCCTTTTGGGCCAGTGCGAGATGTGATGCCATACCTCATTAGACGCGCCGAAGAAAACACTTCTGTTGCCGGACAAACTAGTAGAGAACTCAATTTGTTAAAAACAGAACGAAACCGAAGAAAAGGGGCATAAAAAAACCCCAATGAATGAGGTTTTAGTGGGGAGAGCAGGATTCGAACCTGCGAAGTTCACACAGCAGATTTACAGTCTGCCCTCGTTGGCCGCTTGAGTATCTCCCCGTTTTTTCGATTGCAAATATATATAAATGTAGCAGTATTTGTGGTAAAATTGAAAAAAATTATTTTAATTTATAACATGCTGAAAAACAATATTTTAATATTCAAAACGAACAATTGACTTTTCAATTTTGAATATTAATTGAAAACTAAGATTTTTTTTATGGAAAATACAACCAACAATAGCCATGTTTGGGACAAAACAAATCAATGGGATGAGGAATTAGAAATTTTGCACCAAATAATTTTGAAAAAAAACCTCACCCACACTATTAAATGGGGCGGTTCTGTTTATACATTTCAAAACAAAAATGTTTTGGGAATTAGCGGTTTCAAAAATTTTTTTACGATATGGTTTTTCAAAGGCGTTTTCTTGAAAGACGATTACAAAATTTTGGTAAATGCACAAGAAGGAGTTACAAAATCGATGCGGCAATGGCGGTTTTTTTCAAAAAAAGACATCGATATTTCAATGATTTCAACCTATATTGATGAAGCTATTTTGATAGAAAATGAAGGTAAAAATATTCCTAAAAAGTCAAAAACAGTTGTGATACCTGTACTTTTTGAAAAAGAACTTCGTCAAAATCCAGATTTGAAAATGGTTTTTGAAAAACTGTCTGAGCCCAAAAAACAAGAGTTTTGTGGTTATATATCTGATGCCAAAAAATCAGAAACCCAAATAAAGCGTATTGAAAAAATAAAACCAATGCTGCAAAACAACATTGGCTTGAATGATAAGTATCTGTAAAGTTTAACAATTTTATTTTTTGTCGGCATTTAATTTGGAGCTCATTTCCATCGAAATTGCAGATCGCTCCATTTTTAGCTTTCCAGCCATAGTTTCTATAACAATTGTTGTGTCTAATAGTTCGGCGATTTTGCCATGAATACCACTTTTGGTAATAATTTTGTCACCAACTTTGAGCGAACTTTCAAAATCACGCTCCAATTTGGCTCGTTTTTGTTGTGGGCGAATCATCAAAAAATAGAAAACGGCGATCATCGCCAAATACGGTAGAATGGTCATGTAATTTGTCATAATATGGTTGTTTTTGTTTTTTTGTTAATTTTATAGTAGGCCTCGCCCGATTTTTTGCAATTTTCCAGTAGTTTCATTTTCTTTAAGAACATTGTCCAAAATACCATTTATAAAAAAACTACTTTTTGGGGTCGAATATTCTTTTGCAATTTCAAGATATTCATTAATTGTTACTTTTGTTGGTATAGATGGGAATTTCAAAAATTCACAAATCGCCATTTTCAAAATAATCGTATCAATTTCGGCTATTCTCTCAAAGTCCCAATTTGGGGTTTTATCAATAAATTCTTTGGTTAATTCAGTTTCATTCAATACTGTTTTTCTAAACAAATTAGACACAAACTCCTTATCGTCATCATCTTTAAAAAGTTTAGAAATTCTAAATTTGTCAGTGTCATGCGTTTCTGAAATTGAATTTAGTTGTTTCAAAATCAATGTGTTAACAACAGGAACATCATCTATCCATGTAAGTTTTTGATCTTCAATATAATTGTACAAAATACTACTTGTTGTAATTTCGTCTGCAAACAAGGCTATCAAAAAAGTTTTGTCATCTTCAAAATTATTATGTCCATTTGACATATAATCTTTATACAATTTACTGGCTTTAATATTGTCTAAAAGCATCAAAATTGTATCATTATTTTTTTGCCAATGATCAATTTTTCGATAGTCAACTGCGTTGCTAATTGCTTTATTGTCTGCAAACATTTGCAATAATCTATTGTTGATAAATTTTTGATTTGGGTTTCTATCTTCTTTGGTCGAAAGATGTTTTTTGGCAGATTTATCTAAAAATATAGATTCTGTTTTCTTCAATTCTATCAAGACAGTCAACATCGTGAGATACAAATCTTGGATACTATCAATACTATAAAACAGAAATTTTTCTTCCTTTTCGAGTTGATCAGATTTGCTCTGATGCATCGCATAGATGGTCTGCATCACTTTGATTCGAATATGTCTTCTGTTTAGCACGGTAAAGAACTTTAAATATTAGCCACAATTTTTTTGAACGGCAAAAGTAATACTATATTTGAAATTGTATTTATTTTTGTTGATTTTCTTTTTTTCTTTTTGCGATTCGATTTTCGGCTATCAACATAGCTGCTTCATGGGTTGTTACATTATTTTGCTGTGCCAAACCAAATATTTCTAAGGTTGTGTTATAAATATTTTCGGTGCGGCGCATCACTTCATCCCGATTATAATGGGCAATTTCTGAAAAAACATTGATTATTCCGCCAGCATTTATCAAAAAATCTGGTGCATACAAAATGCCTCTTTCTTTCAAAATTTGACCATGAATTTGCTCATTAGCCAATTGATTATTGGCAGCTCCAGCGATTATTTTGGCTTTAATTTTAAAAATTGTTTGATCGTTTATGGTTGCTCCCATTGCGCAAGGTGCATAAATATCAACATCGGCAGTATATAAATCGGGTCCGTTAAAAATTTTTGCCCCAAATTTATTTCCAACTTCTTCCAATCTTGCAACATTAATATCTGCTATTTGAACTTTGGCGCCTTCATTAGTGAGATAAGCTACCAAACTTTCTCCAACATGTCCTATTCCTTGCACCAGAATTTTTTTGTTTTCCAAATTTTCACTGCCAAATTGATGTTTTGCAGCAGCTTTCATTCCCATATACACGCCATACGCTGTTATTGGAGATGGATTTCCCGCACCTCCTTTTTCGACTGAAGTTCCTGTTACATAAGATGTTACTTCACTAATAGCCTCCATATCTTGGGTTGTAGTGCCTACATCCTCGGCTGTAATATATTTACCATTCAAACCTTGAATAAATGCACCAAATTTGCGCATCATTTCGGGAGTTTTATCTTTTTTGGCATCGCCTATTATCACTGCTTTTCCTCCACCAAGGTCAAGGCCAGTGATAGCAGATTTGTAGGTCATTCCGCGCGAAAGTCGCAAAACATCATTCAGTGCCTCCCACTCGTTGTCATAATTCCACATTCTTGTTCCACCTAATGCAGGACCCAAAACCGAGTTGTGAACGCCTATTATTGCTTTTAATCCCGTATCTTTGTCGTTGCAAAACACAATTTGCTCATGGTTATCAAACGATAATTGACCAAAAACGGGATCTATTTTATGGATTTCATTTGCGTTCAAAACGGTTGTTGTCATGAAGATTTGTTTTTAAAAATTATGATTTTGTCAAAAATATTGGTCAAAATTAATAAATAATTCAAAACAATACAATAATTTTGTGTTTTTTTAAACATTTGACAACATAAAGGGAGTTGGATATTTTCAAGATATTCAATTTTAAAACAAACAAAATCAATATTATCTGCATAGAATGAAAGAATTACAATATTTGAATAAATATTTTGTCAAGTACAAATACAGTTTTTTGATAGGAATTGTTACTACAATTGCCGCACAAATTTTTTCGCTTTTTACCCCAAAATTAATTAGCCACTCATTTGATGCAATTGAAAATTTTGCAAAATCAACAAATTCTAATCCCGAACTCATCAAATCTTTGCTTTTGCACAACATTTTGATGGTCATTCTGACTACTATAATAGCAGGGATTCTTACATTTCTGATGCGACAAACTCTTATAGTGATGTCCCGACACATCGAATTTGATCTCAAAAATGAAGTTTTCAGACAATATGAAAATTTGTCACAAAAATTTTACAAACAAAATCAAACTGGCGATTTGATGAATCGCATAAGTGAAGATGTAGGCAAGGTGCGAATGTATGTTGGACCTGCTGTGATGTACACTATAAACACATTTATTAGGTTTGCAATCGTAATTGTTTTTATGTATAATGTATCGCCATTACTCACTTTTTATACCTTAATACCATTGCCGCTCCTCTCCTATTTAATTTTTAAATTAAGCACCAAAATCAATCAAAAAAGCACGTTGTTTCAACAAAATTTGTCAAAGATATCGAGTTTTTCGCAAGAACTATTTTCAGGAATTAGGGTGATAAAAGCCTATTCTTTGGAAAAAGAATATCAAAAAAACGTGATCAACCTATCACACGAAAGTAAAGAAAAAGCAATGGATTTGGCCACTTTAAACTCCCTTTTTGGTCCATTTATGTTGGCTTTAATTGGGATAAGCAATCTAATTGTTATTTATTTTGGCGGACAAATGTATATTGC
>JAYTNQ010000422.1:0-2759 GCA_043748255.1 Bacteroidota bacterium | reverse complement strand
ATCAGCGACTTTAAAGTGTCTTCTCCAGCCCCACCAATAGTGTGTTGCCATATTATATTTCCGGCATTATCTAATTTCAGAACCCAAAAATCACTAAGTCCAAAGCAATTTTCAGATTTATCCCCTGAAATATTCGAGTCTGAATTGCCGCCAATAACATAGCTCTCATCTGGGTTTTGTAGAATGGCAGTAGGATAATCAAAGGAGTCGCCTCCAATTGCTTTTTGCCACTCTATAACCCCCAAATTATCGGTTTTAATAATCCAAATATCGGTATTTCCATAACCAAAAACTGTTTTTTCTCCAGACACACCAGTATATGCTCTACACACCAAAATCAATCCTCCATCGGCAGTAATTTTAGAATATGTTGAGCTTTCTGGCAATTCAGAACCAATTGTCTTTTGCCAAGCAATACTTGGGGCTTGAGCGTAAATTATAGCCGAAAAAGCAATTGAAAATAAAAAATATAGATGTTTCATAATTTATGTTTTTTAAGGATAAAAAAGTAAAGGGTTGGCTGAACGCTCAAACAACCCTTTTTTACAGATTAATAATATTTTTGTAAATTAAAACTTATCGCATCATTGTTGACCGTATATCCGTTAGCTTGTGGAAAAGCATTACTATCAGGGTTTAATGTTACCATTGATGCATTATAAAACCCTTGATTCGAATTGTAAGTTAAATTTCTTGTTTTTCCGTTAGGAAAAGTGAAAGTGTGGGTTTGATTACCAAAAATTTCAGCTTCGGGATCGCTCTCAAAAATTATAAAACAAATGGTAGTCCCATTGCCGCTGTTGTTTAGGTTAAGTAAATAATACAAGAAAATATTTGATTGATCATCAACCTGACATCTCGAATAACATTTAATTTCTTTACCGTCATAATTATAACAGTTTACAGAACAACTTATTGGATTTCCACACACTCCACTGAAAGCAGGATTTTCATTTTCGATAAAAGCGACAATATTTATTTCAGAATCCCCGAATGCCCAATCTTCCTTATGTTGTTTTATTATCATGTCCCTTATGCGTAATCCAGGTCCTGGATTTGTAGGTGTACTAGATCCAGGTACGGCGATAGGGCCAGGTGAAGGAATATTACCATCACCCCCGCCACCAGACGATATAGGTCCTTCATCAGAATAACCCTCTTGATCTAATCTGGTATGCAAAACCAAGACCATTCTATTTTCAGCGGCTTGCTCATCAATTTGGGCGTCTAATTTGTCAAAAATACCATTTTCAGTTAGTTGATAACCATCATAAGACCCATTTTCAGAACTTACTTCTTGAGAAACAATATAAACAGGTTTTGAATCGTCAATTGAACCTCTCATTTGATTTTTTAGAGAAGCTTCGGGAATACTAATAACAGGTAACCAGTTTTTCTCAAAAATTCCCGAGAAAGCATTTAAAGAATTCTGAAAATTTATATATTCTGGGCTAGTTTCTACAACGCTGTTTTTTGAAGCTACACTATTAATCAAGTCTTTTACATACACATTTTGATATTCTAATTTGTCTTCGCTTTTTGACATAATAGCATTTGTTAGATCAGCCTTTTGATAATTTTTTGCAAGGTATGAAGCTATTTTCAAAAGATGATATTTTCGATATTCGTTCTTTTCTTTTAGAGAAGCTGTCTTAAAATATGCTTTGTTATACATATCTTTTTGTACTGGCTCAACACTAGTGGTTTCGTTTGAGCAACCATTTAAAGTTATTACCCCAAAAATAAACATCATGGATATAATAAAAATCGATTTTTTCATAATAATAAGTATTTAATTTTATAATTTTTTTAAAAGTCTAGCCAATCTTTTAGATTAACGTGGATTAGGAGTAGCACAATCCCACGTGCTGCACCTTTGACTTTTTATTTTTTAAAAGGAAATACCGCTCAAATTCAAACCAATCAACCGTTATTAGTTGGCTGTTTGCTGTTTGCTGTTTGCTGTTTGCTGTTTGCTGTTTATATAGTGCATAAAGTTATGTTTTTTAAGGTTAAAATACAAACACTACTGCTAATCTTTTGTAAAATTAACAAAACATTTAATACAAAATTTTTTTTTTCAACTTTTTTTTCAACTTTTTACAAAAAAAAAGCAAAACCCTTGCAAACAATAGGGTTTGCGTAAGTGATAGTGGGTTTTGGGTCAATCCGTTCGGATTCGACCATGGCTTTATCACATTTTTTCTAAAAATGAAAAAACCGTTTCATCAGCAACGGTTTTGGGTCAATCCGTTCGGATTCGAACATGGCTTTATCACATTTTTTCTAAAAATGAAAAAAACCGTTTCGTCAGCAACGGTTTTGGATTATTTCCGTTCGGATTCGAACATGACTTTACCACATTTTTTCTAAAAATGAAAAAAACCGTTTCATCTGCAACGGTTTTGGGTCAATCCGTTCGGATTTGAACATGATTTTATCACATTTTTTCTAAAAATGAAAAAAACCGTTTCAAAAGAAACGGTTTTGTTGAGGCATCGTCCGGATTCGAACCGGAGTAGGAGCTTTTGCAGAGCCCAGCCTAGCCACTCGGCCACGACGCCATTATTGAATGGACGGCAAAAATAACATTATTTTTTGATTATGCAATTTTTTTTAAATCAATTTTGCCATCACAAAAAAGAGAATAATTTCAACATTTTATAACTTTAGGAATTTTGAAGAGGCATATATTCGCCCAAAAAAAGTGCTTTTAAAGCTAAATTAACGACAAAGTGAATTGGAAACACAATACAAAT
>JAYTNQ010000421.1:0-7539 GCA_043748255.1 Bacteroidota bacterium | reverse complement strand
TTCAAGAAGAGTTGGGAGGCGTTTCGCAAGAGCAAGAAGTAGAAGATTTGAGAACCAAGTCTAAAACCAAAATTTGGGACGAAGCTACCCAAAAACATTTTGACAAAGAGCTTTCAAAGTTTAATAGAATGAACCCAAATGTTCCAGATTTTGGGATGCAACGCAATTATTTAGAACTGTTTTTAGAACTGCCTTGGGGTCATTATTCTACTGATAATTTTGATTTAAAAAAAGCACAAAAAATATTGGATCGAGACCATTTTGGGCTCGAAGAAGTCAAAAAAAGAATGATAGAACACTTGGCTGTTCTAAAATTGCGCAATGATATGAAATCGCCAATTTTGTGCCTGACGGGCCCTCCGGGTGTAGGAAAAACCTCAATCGGAAAATCGATTGCAGAGGCTTTAGGCCGCGAATACGTTAGGGTTTCGCTTGGTGGTTTGCGTGACGAAGCCGAGATTCGAGGTCATCGAAAAACATATATTGGATCTATGCCAGGTAGAATTTTGCAAAGCCTAAAAAAAGCAGGCACTTCAAATCCTGTTTTTGTTTTAGACGAAATTGATAAATTATCTGTGAGCAACAATGGCGATCCATCATCGGCATTGCTAGAAGTTTTGGACCCTGAACAAAACAATGCTTTTTATGACAATTTTTTAGAAATGGGTTATGACCTGTCAAAAGTCATGTTTATAGCCACTTCAAACAATATGGCTACCATTCAAGCGGCACTAAAAGACCGCATGGAAGTGATCAAAATGTCGGGCTATACGATCGAAGAAAAAGTAGAAATTGCAAGCCAACATTTGGTACCAAAACAGTTATTAGCACACGGAATGACTAGCAAACATTTGAGTATAGGTAAAAAACAACTTGAAAAAATTGTAGAAGGATATACCCGTGAATCGGGAGTACGAGGTTTAGAAAATAAAATTGCACAAGTAGTTCGAAATGCGGCCAAATGCGTTGCGATGGAAGAGCCCTATAACCTCAAATTGACCAACGAAGATGTGCTTCAAATTTTAGGTATTCCAAGATTAGAACGAGATAAATCTGAAAATAATGAAGTCGCAGGTGTTGTCACCGGATTGGCATGGACGAGTGTTGGCGGCGATATTTTGTTTATAGAATCATTAATTTCACCAGGAAAAGGCACTTTGACCATGACCGGAAACTTGGGCGTTGTGATGAAAGAATCTGCAACAATAGCTTTGGAATATATCAAAGCAAATGCCGAATTGCTTGGTTTGACGACAGAAATAATTCAAAAATACAACCTTCACATTCATATTCCTGAAGGCGCGACCCCAAAAGATGGCCCAAGCGCAGGAATTGCAATGCTCACCTCATTGGTTTCGGTTTTCAAACAATTGAAAGTCAAAAAAGGAATGGCAATGACAGGCGAAATCACGCTTCGTGGCAAAGTTTTGCCGGTTGGAGGCATCAAAGAGAAAATTTTGGCAGCCAAACGCGCCAATATCAAAGAAATTATTTTGTGTCATGAAAACAAAAGCGATATTGATGAAATAAATGCTGAATACTTAAAAGGGCTAAGCTTTCACTACGTCAAAGAAATGCACGAAGTATTGGCATTGGCTATTACAAATGAAAAGGTAAAAAACGCCAAATCACTTTAAAAGCTACTACATTTCATATTTGATTTAAACCGCAAAAGAACCATTTTCGATTGCGGTTTTTTTTAAATAAAATATATTGAATTTAAAATATTACCTTCGCATTTGCGTTATAGAGGCAAATTATGTGTAAACGACTTACTCTTTTCGGATTTTTTTTTGCTTGCGCAAACTTATTCGCACAAATAGGTGGGCAAACCGTTTTTCCATTTTTAAACCTTGTCACTTCACCGCGGCAAGCGGCTTTGGGAGGCAAAGTAATTACGATTTTTGATGCCGATGTTAATCAGGCTTTTTTTAATCCTGCCGCCATAAATCCAGAAATGGACCAACATTTGTCTGTTAATTATGGTAATCATTTTGACGAAGTTACTTATGGCACAGCTGCTTATGCGTTTACGTATGACAGGCACTTACAAACTTTTCATGCCGGAATCAACTATGTCAATTATGGAAAATTTGAAGGTTATGACGAAAATGGTCAAAAAACAAGCCCGTTTTCAGGTAGCGAAACGGCTGTTTCTGTTGGCTATTCCTACAATATTCCATATTCAAATTTTTATGTAGGTGCCAACGCCAAATTTATTGCATCACAATTAGAAAGCTATAATGCTACCGCCGCAGCCATAGATATTGGAGCATTGTTTATAGACGAAAAAAACGATGTAAATTGGGCTTTGGTGATTAGAAATATAGGCACACAGTTGAGCAATTATGCCGATACTAAAGAAAAATTGCCTCTCGAAATATTGGTTGGTGTATCGCAAGAAGTTCAAAACGTGCCCGTTAGATGGCATCTTACTTTAGAAAATTTGCAGCAGTGGAATATTGCTTTTTCAAATCCTGCACGTGCCGTTGGTAACATCGATGGCGGTAGCACACCCGAAAAGCTCAATTTTTTGAGTAATACGATGCGCCATGTCATTTTGGGTGTAGAGCTTTTGCCAAAAAAAAGCTTTAATTTGCGCATCAGCTACAATTTTCATCGTGCTGCCGAATTGAGTATAGTAGATCAGCGCAATTTTTCGGGGATTTCGCTTGGTTTTGGACTCAAGTTTAATCAAATTAAGTTTGATTATTCATATTCAAGATATACTTTGGCTGCCAATAATAGCCTTTTTGGTTTGACTATAAATTTTCAATAAATTAATGAATCTCAATTATTTTTTTAAAAAATTCTATTCTCCATAAGATTTAGTTTACATTTACTGAAATTTTGAAAAATGATTAACTATACCATTTACGAAAACAAAAACAGTAATCAATGGGTCACATTTGTACATGGTGCAGGTGGTAGTTCGTCAATTTGGTTCAAGCAAATACGTGATTTTCAGAAACAATTTAATGTATTACTTTTAGATTTGCGGGGGCATGGTGCGAGCCAACCTCTTAAATCTGCATTTCAAAAAAAATATACATTCAAGTCAATTGCACTCGATGTTTTGGAAGTAATTGACCATCTTAAAATTCAGAAATCACATTTTGTAGGCATTTCTTTAGGAACTATTCTCATTAGACAATTGGCAGAAATGCAACCAAACAAAGTGCAATCCATGATCTTGGGCGGTGCAATTTTAAAAATGAATTTTAGATCACAAATCTTGATGCGATTGGGCAATTTGTTCAAATATGTATTGCCCTATTTGGTCTTATACAAGTTTTTTGCATTTGTGATTATGCCAAAAAGCAACCACAAACAATCACGATTATTGTTTATCAATGAAGCCAAAAAACTATACCAAAAAGAGTTTTTGAAATGGTTCAAACTTACTGCCGAAATCAATCCTGTACTCAAATGGTTCAGACAGGTTGAACTTAATATTCCAACCTTATATGTGATGGGCGAAGAAGATTATATGTTTTTGCCATCCGTAAAAAAAGTTGTCGAACAACATTTTAAATCATCGAAATTGTGTGTGATTGAAGCCTGTGGACATGTTGTAAATGTAGAAAATTCGTCAGTATTTAATCAGGTAGTCATCGAATTTATAGGCCATAACAAATCTGTTTAAACCATAAAGTATCACAGAAAATTTAATTGAATTATTGTTTCTTGTCTTGCATTGCAAAAACTTTTTGCAATAGTGTTGATGTTCTGGCTTTTAGATTGGTTCTAATGTTTTTTTCTTCGATTGTAATCATTTTAAAAACCCCTTCCAAAGCCTTGTTGGTCACATAGTCTGTCAAATCTGGATTCACTTTTTTGACAAGTGGCACACTGTTGTATTTGTTGATGATATTGGTCCAAACCTTGTCTGCCCCAACTTTTGCAAATGAATTTTTGATCACAGGATTGAATTGTCCATAAAGTGCCGTTGTTGTAGTAGTTTGCAAATAGATTGTGGCGGCATCTTGATTGCCAAAAAGGATGTTTTTGGCATCATTAAAAGTCATTTTTGTTACCGCATCTACAAAAATGGGCGTTGCTGTTTTCACGGCATCTTCGGCAGTGCGATTTATGGCTTTTAGGCCTTCATCGGCCAATTGCGACATTCCTACTTTTCGCAAGATAGCATCTACTTTTTGTAACTCATCTGGCAAAAGAATTTTCACCAACTGGTTTTTATAAAAGCCATCAGTAGCGGTTAATTTGTTGACTTGCAAATCAATACCATTTCGTAGGGCTTCTTTTAATCCGCCAGAAACATCAACGCCAATACCTTGTGTTTGTGGTAATTGATCTAAAATTTGTTGCATTTCGGCACAGCCAAAAAACATAAAACAAATCGAAAATAGGGCTATTTTTTTCATACAATGCAGTTATTTTTTAAATTTAATATTCATAATGATGATGGCAAAAATAATCAATATTATACCAATCCATTGCAAAAAATCGACCTTTTCATGCAACAAAAAATAGGCCATCAAAACCGAAACCGGCAATTCGAGCGAGGCAACAATACTACCCAAGCCAATACCTGTGAGCGGAAAACCCGCATTGAAAAGCAAAGGTGGTATGACCGTTCCGAATAAAGAAACAAGGATTCCCCATTTCAGAAAAATAAGAAAGTTAAAATCGGTATGTTGTGTAAAAAATGCAAATATAAAAACTACAATAGCACCTCCTAATAACATATAAAAACTTCTTATAGAGGTTGTTACGCCAATTGCAATATGGTTTGCCGTAAACATTGTAGTGGTAAAGGAGGCGGCAGAAAGTAGCCCCAAAGCAAATCCTTGCCAACTAAAAACGAGTGCGCTATTGAGCAACTTTGATGCAAATACAGTGCCGATTAATACGATAAAAACTGCTGCTGTTTTTTGTGTTGAGGGTCGTTTTTTGGTGAGAATTGCTTCCAAAAAAACACCCATCCATACGGTTTGCATCAACAGAATGATGGCTATTGAAACCTCAATATAGTGCAAACAGCAATAATAAAAAACACTCGTTAGCCCAAGCGAAGTTCCGGCAAGCATCAGTTGAAATCGATTTTTTGGATTGGGATAGGTGATTTTTTGTTTGTTTTTAAGAAACTGAAAACCAATGATACACATCATTCCAATCAATCCCAAAACAAATTGCGAAATAGTAACTTCTGCCGTCGAAAAACCTTCGGTATAAGCCATTTTTACAAATGTAGCCAGCATTCCATAGCTTGATGCGCCAATAGAAACCAATATGACTCCGTTAAAAATCTTGTTTTTGAACATTGCTTTTGATAAAAAAAGGGCACACAAATGGCGCCCTAATATTTGAAAGTTTAATTTTTTATAATTCTAAAGCCTTTTGGGCATTATTATCCATCAACAAAGTTTCAGGGTTTTCGAGAGCTTCTTTTACAGCTACCAAAAAGCCTACCGATTCACGACCATCAATAATTCGGTGGTCATACGAAAGGGCAACGTACATCATAGGATGAATTTCAACTTGACCGTTTACGGCAATTGGTCTGTCGATAATATTGTGCATTCCCAAAATTCCAGATTGAGGTGGATTGATAATTGGGGTTGATAGCATACTGCCAAAAACGCCTCCGTTTGTGATTGTAAAAGTACCTCCTGTCATATCATCAACCGTAATTTGACCGTCACGAGATTTGATCGCCAAACGTTTTATTTCGGCTTCGATACCTCGAAAAGTTAAGTTTTCAGCATTTCTTACTACCGGAACCATGAGCCCTTTTGGCCCTGAAACCGCAATCGAAATGTCGCAAAAATTATAAGCAATTTTATAATCGCCATCAATCATCGAGTTTACATCCGGAAAAAGTTGCAAAGCGCGGGTCACTGCTTTTGTAAAAAAAGACATATAACCCAAACCAAGTCCGCCATGTTTGGCCTTGAAAGCGTCTTTATATTGGTTTCTCAAATTGTTTATCGGGGTCATATTCACCTCATTGAAGGTTGTGAGCATGGCAGTTTCGTTTTTGGCAGCTACCAATCTTTCGGCTACCTTTCTGCGCAACATTGACAGTTTTGTGCGTTCAGAACCTCGGTTTCCACCGGTTGGTGTTCCCATAGATGGTATTGCTTTTTGCGCATCATCTTTGGTGATGCGTCCCTCTTTGCCGGTACCAGAAACCGTGTTTGTAGCAATGTTTTTTTCGTCCAAAATTTTACGGGCTGCAGGTGATGCAATTCCCTCACCTTTTGAAGAAACCAAAGGGGCAACAACAGCTTTTGGTGATTCAATCACTGGTGATGCTACTATTTTTGAAGGTGTTTCTGATACTGTAGCACTCGGAGCTGCTCCGTCAGTGTCTATCAAACAGACTACTGCGCCTACCGCAACTGTGTCGCCTTCTGCTGCTTTTAGGGTGATGATACCGCTCGCTTCGGCAGGCAATTCGAGTGTGGCTTTGTCTGAATCTACTTCGGCAATAGCCTGATCTTTAGTTACATAATCACCATCTTTGACCAACCAAGTTGCAATTTCTACTTCTTTTATAGATTCGCCTGGAGACGGGACTTTCATTTCTAATATCATGATATTTGGTATAAATTTATGGCTTATTTTGTGTCTTTTTTTGTTTAAAAAATCAATAAAACTGAATATTTTTAAAATCAGTTGCAAATTTAAGTTTTTTTTTCATTAGATTTTGAGATTTGTTTTATTTTGCCCAAACTTTTAGAAATCAAAGCAGTATTGAAACATTTTGTATCAAATCAAAACTGTCTTTTTTTCCATTCATATTTTACAAAAAAGGAACAAATTGCAACTGCCATTGCGAAAAATGGATATATTAAACTACTGATAAACAAATACTTGAATGAGATTTTGAGTTGCTTTGCCTCATATAAATAAAGTAATAAGCAATCAAAAAATAGTTTTGTAAGAAAACAGAAAAGGAGCATTTTATAGAAATTTTGTTCAAAAACAACTTGCAAAAAACCACCAACAAATGCTGCATTACAGCCAAACACTATAAAAGACAAAGCAAAACCAAACCAACTTTGGTATGCCGTTGCTTTTGAAGCCCATCTAAGGCGTTGATGCCATAATAAGCGCCAACTTGGCTGGGCAAAAGTGCCTACAGTATTTGACTTTTGATTCAAATATACAACTGATTTTGGTTCAAATTGTAGCGCTTTTTGTAACAAAAAAACATCGTCGCCACTCGCCAAATGATCATTTCCACGAAAGCCATTTAGAGACAAAAAAAACGATTTTTGATAGGCAAAATTGGCACCATTGCACATAAATCCATGATTAATACCAAAACTTCCCATCGTAACAGCTTGCAGGCTTGTAAATTCAATTTGCTGAAAATGAGACAAAAATGTATTTTCATTTTTATAATTTACAGCACCAACAATCATTTTGGTATTTTGAGCTTGTATGCAATTGTCAAAAGTAAGCAACCAATTGGGCAAAACGATACAATCTGCATCTGTGGTAACAATCCAATCGTTCGAAACAGTATGAATTGCGGTCAAAATGGCATCTTTTTTTGGTGATTTGGAA
>JAYTNQ010000420.1:0-2785 GCA_043748255.1 Bacteroidota bacterium | reverse complement strand
CAAAATTGGAGCTTACGGAACAAAATTCAAAAAAAATTGACGACAAAAAACAACAATCAGATGTTAATGCAAGCTATCAAAACAAACATTTTGACTATGATAATTTGTCGAACAATTTTCAAAAAACCAAAAATGATTTGCGGCTCAATATCATTGCAATCGAAAATCAAATTATTAGCTATCAGCGCGAAATTAGCGGTTTGAAAGCCGAGATAGAAAACAAAAAATACAACCTCAGCTATATTCAAGACGAACTCGGAAAACTCAATGTTATAGCACCTTATAGCGGTACAATTTCGAATATTTTTAATAGCAAGCAAACCCAAACAACCGTCAACAAAGGCGAAATGCTTACGATCATTGCGCCCAAAGAAGAGACTTTTTATGCCAAGATAATATTGTCTGAAAAGGATTTAATTTATGTAAAAAAAGGACTCGATGTCAATTTGAAATTAGATGCTTACAATTTTTATCAATTTGGTGCAATCAAAGGAAAAATTAGCTACGTATCGCCTTCAAATATAGACAATAGCTTTTATTGTTTGGTCAATTTGACGGGTTATAATAAGCATATCCTGCTCAAATCGGGTTATAGCCTAAAGGGCGAAGTAATTATTGAAAAAATGCGTTTATTTAATTATATTCTAAAAAAAATGTTTCATGAAGTTTCATAATATCAACAAACCCAAAACGTATTTATATATATTAATATTCGTTATTTGTGGAAATGCTGAAAAACTTATTGCCCAAACTCCATACACACTAAATGATTGTTTTGCAGTAGTTTATAAAAATAATTTGTCGCTCAAAAATGCTTTAGTTGACGAAAGAATCGCGGCCATTCAGTTTTCGAATAGTAAATCTAAATTGTTGCCGACGCTATCGGCAACTATTAACAACAACAATCAGTGGGGCAGGAGTGTAGATCCAGAAACCAACAGTTTTATCAATTCAAAATATCTTGCTTTTGGCGGCAGTTTTAATGGTTCGACCACACTTTTTGCGGGTTTTTCTAAATTAAATGCCATAAAAATTGCCAAACAAGATGTAGAAATTAGCAAATTACTTTATCAAAAGCTAAAAAATGACATCACGATTGAAATTGCGTCAAAATATATTACGATTCTTTATTTAGAAGAAAATCAAAAAAGCAAGCAAGCCCAATTGATTACTCTTAACAAACAATTAGAATTAGTAAATTTGAAGTTTTCGTCTGGCTATATTGCTGAAAATGAAGTTTTTAAAATAAAATCCCAGGTTGCCAATCAACAAGTTTCTTTAATTAATATCAAAAATCAAATTAATTCTAATTATGATGATTTGAAACAAATGTTGCATATTCCGCTGAAAGACTACATCAGTTTGAATCCAATAGTAACCGAAAACCCAACGATTTTGGATTTGGATTTCAATAAAGAAATACAAATTGAAAAAGCAATCGACAACAATCCAAGCTTTTTGATGGCAAGTTTTGAATTGCAAAAATCAAAATTAAGTATCGCAATTTCGAGAGCCGCTTTTTTTCCGACACTGACAGCCAATTTTGGTTACGGTTCCAACTTTAGCGACAGCAACACAAAATATAGTTTTAATCAACAATTGGACAACAATAAAAATTATGGTGTATATTTAGGAATGAATATTCCAATTTTCAATCGTTTTCAAAACAGTAATTTACTCAAATTAAGTCAGTTAAACTTCGAAAAAACAAAAATAAATACCGAATCATCTCGCAATGTGATCTCAAAAACGGTGTCACAAGCGATTAATGATACCAAATCTTCTAAAATGAAATATGAGGCTTCTAAAATTGCTTTTGAATTTTCAAAAAAAAGCTACGAAGCTGATAATCTGAAGTTTGAATTAGGGAAAATTGATGTTAACGAGATTACGATTACCAAAAACATTTTTGCAGAAGCACAGGCCGAGCTTATAAAATCAAAATATGAGTATTATTTTAATAATGCTTTGATTCGGTTTTATTATCAAAATGTTTTTGAGTTTTAGATATCGAATTCCCTAAAAACTGTTTCAAATCTTCGTAATTTTTTATCGGAATGCTCATTTTTTCTTTGTCTAAAACACTCAATATTTGAACAGGAATTGGAATTGTAATATTCAAAATTGGCTCTACAACATCCAAAAATTTGATAGGATGCGCCGTTTCCAAAAATATTCCAATCGCATTTTGATGTTTTGAAAGTTCTTTTTTCAAACCAAGATATCCAACAGCTCCATGTGGTTCTGAGGTATATTGATATTGATTATAGAGCATTTCTATAGCTGATTTTGTGCTATATTCATCAAAGGAATATGAAGAAAAATCTGACTTAAAAGCCTCTAAATCATTTTGATACATCTCTTGAATACGAATAAAATTGCTTGGATTTCCAACATCCATGGCATTTGAGATTGTTGCAACTGATGGTTTTGGGGTATAAATTCCGGTTTCAAAAAATAGCGGAACAGTGTTGTTTGCATTGGTGGCAGCCACAAAATGTTTGATAGGTAATCCTAACTTTTTGGCTATAACACCAGCACAAATATTTCCGAAATTTCCACTCGGACATGAAAATATCAAGGGTAAATTGTGTTTTTTCAAAGCTTTATAAGCAAAGAAAAAGTAAAACATTTGTGGCAACCATCTGGCTATATTTATAGAATTTGCTGAGGTTAAATTATTGTATTTCAAATCATTATCCAAAAATGCTTTTTTCACCATATCTTGACAATCATCAAAAACACCGTCAACTTGCAGTGCTGTAATGTTTTGCCCCAAAGTAGT
>JAYTNQ010000419.1:0-2791 GCA_043748255.1 Bacteroidota bacterium | reverse complement strand
TTCCAATTTATTTTTTCTTGATTCTTTTCCAACATTTCTATCGCATACGGATTTCCCGATAAATGTTCCCAATTCAATTTCTCCTCGTCTATCCAATCGACCAATTCGTATTTGAAAATTGATGCCATGACTTCGTTGTTGTTGTTGTTGCTGTTGTTTAGTTGTGTAGTATTATTTTTTCTAAAAAACGTATCAATTTTTTAGAAAAATTATAGAAAAGTATTTAATTGAAGAGTTTCTGAACCTCGTCAATAACAATATAACGATAAATTTATAATGGAATTAAATTATGACAAAAAGATAGAATCTTGCATAAAAATGACTATAGAAATCATCAAAAAATAATCACCGATGTTGCTATGGAATATCTTCAACAGAATAATCCAACCAACGTTTTTTTAATGTTTTTGATGATGGACTTATTACCAGATTCTGGAAAGATTTTGAATTAGATGGACTTATCTATGACACAACTGACAATGTATTTCATATTGTTCTATTCAAGTATAACTTATAAACAGAATTGGAGACGATGGATGATTTTCTTTCATGATGATTGTGGTGTTATTCCAAATGAAAAAAAATGGCATTACACTGTCGGTTTTTATTGGATTCGAAAATATTGAATCACAAAACATTATTTATATGGCAGGTGAAAAAATGTTTACAGTAATTGAACCAGATGAATAACATTACAAAGTACGTAAGTCAAACACTTTTTGAACGAAAACGTGTCTGGAGAAAATCCTTTAGTTTATGCGGGTCTTGCTGTATTGAAGATGTAACTTTTACACGACCAGACCATTGTGCCATCTTCTCACAATACCATTGTTCGTCATCAAGCCAACTATCATCATCAGAATCAGACGAATCGTCATCATCAACGACAATCGATTTGTCTTTTTTGAACATAACACGCATTCTTTGTATCTTCTCTATCATTTCAGTAGAAAGATTCGAATTACTGACATCATTCTTAAATTCGCTATTACTCGACATATACTATACATATTTTATATAAATCTTTATATATCATTTACAAATAAAATCAATAAACGTATATTTCTATACTAGTTCACTTGGATATGATGGCGAAAATAATGAACCTGACATCAATTGTGTTATTGATGTATAATTTCAATATTTGATACAAATAATTTTTGTATCAAAATAAACCGTATAAAGAATTAAATTGTTGTTAGTATAGTAGTGGTAAAATGAATGAGGTTCAAGACAATATTGATAAAATAAAGTTATGCGACCCATATGTTGAGGATTTCGAACTATGCATTTCCAAGAAAAATAGCACTGTTGAAGATATTCGTAAATCTTTTTTTATTCTCGTGTCTTGTGAAATTAAACACGGGTTATACATAAAAAGTGAATAATATTTAATTTTTGACAATTTTTGTATCAAAAATATGGCAAAGAATACACAAATACTTCACTGGGTCACCACTTCTTAATCTGTTCTCCCGAATGATACACTCATGCGTCATTTTGGGTAATGGGAAATGAAGTTTCAGACGGATAATCTTACCACCACGACAATTCTCTACTACATCAATTCTAATTCGTCAGATTTATCGTCCTGTATCCATTTGTAAAATCCATATTTTTGAATGGAATTTTTTTTTTTTTCGATGAGTACATGCCATCATAATCTCCCTGAAAGTAATCCAGCATCCACAATTCATCTTCTACAACTTCATATGGATTTTTTATTATAGTTTTATGGTATCGATTTAACACTATTTCGTCTATTTTGTATCTAATTATAGCGTGGAAGTAATAACAATTATATCTAGTTCTTTTCGTGTAGTTCTTCTTCAGTTCATTATATTCATCTATGCTTTTTCTCATTATTTTACATATTGGGCTTATTTCTCTAAAACTTAATATTAGATTTACAATCTCATTTGGTAACTCATTCATCATACATATAATATATTATATGTATAACTCCTTATATCATTCTCTTTATCTAGACGGAAATTTTTCATGTACTAACTTTCTATAAGTTCTACCAACTAACTTATTTACATTTTTACATAACGATACTATTTAACTATTTTTGGTTGAAATTTAACTATATCCCATCGTATATCACCCGCAAGAAAATCGCTATGAACTATACAATGACACGTCACAAGTTGTATATATTTTTCGTACGTGTCTAGTTTATCACAATGCTTTTCACGATACCAAACAGCATAATCCAGAATGCTTCTTGGATGTTGATGGAGAATTGTGTCTAAGTACAAAAATATGTCTTCTATTGATTTTACAACTACTTGTCTATTCTGCTCACTTGTACTGTCTGATGAAATGACATCTCCAGTGTCGGAATCTACACACGAAGACCCGAATCTCTTATGGTCATCATAAACGGTATGAAATTTTGACCTGAATTGCGAAAATGCCTTCTGTTTCCATCTTGTCATAGAAAATGAATAGTCAGAACCTAAATAATTGAAGTGGGCTTCAGCCGCATTATTTTGAAAGACAGTGTAATCGACTATAATATTATTGCCACCAAGCAATACTGACAATGTCCCCGGCAGAACCATATCAAGATATGAGAGACGCATTATTAATATTACCTAATTGTCTTTAAGTTCATTTACTAATTTGATACAAATGAATATTTTTTTTTGTATCAATAAAATGTAATCACAATACTATACACTACTCTGGAACTATTGAAACCATATCTAATATTTTATTTATCAATTCCAATTGCTTTCCATCATCCAGACAATCTTTGTTGAATTTTCTTTGACTTAAATAT
>JAYTNQ010000418.1:0-2827 GCA_043748255.1 Bacteroidota bacterium | reverse complement strand
TCATTTTGTTAAATTGAATTGGCTAAAATTAATTGTAGAGAAATGGAGTAAAAACAATATTTTTGTTAAAAAAATAAAAACATATTATAATAAAAATGAATCAAGATTACATCAAGCCAGATAGCACTCTAATTATTAAAACGTAAATTTATCAAAAGTCTTTCCAAAAAGTTAAAACAAAAGTATTTATGGAATTAGCAGCAGAAGCACAAAAATCAATATTTTTTGAGATTAAAAATCTTATTGAGTCAAGCAAAAATAAGGTTGCGGTGTCTGTTAATGCCGAAATGACAATGCTGTATTGGCAAATAGGAAACAAAGTAAATGAAGAAATAGAAAAGTATAACGAAGATACTTACGGAAAAAAGATTGTCGCTACACTGTGGCGACAATTATCAGACGAGTACGGAAATAGTTTTTCTGAAAAAAATTTGCGCCGAATGATGCAATTTGCAAAAACATTTCCTGAAAAACAAATTGTCTCTGCACTGAGTAAACAATTGAGTTGGTCGCACATAAAAATACTGATCCCTATTGAAAACGAAATTAAACGAATGTTTTATATTGAAATGTGTAAAATGGAAAAATGGAGTGTCAGAACCTTTCAAGAACGCATCAATTCAATGCTTTATGAAAGGACTGCAATAAGTAAAAAGCCAGAGGATACCATTAAAAATGAGTTGGAAGAACTTAGAAAAAATCAAAATCTCAACGCTGATTTGGTTTTTAGAGATCCGTATTTTCTTGATTTTTTAAACTTAAAAGACACTTATTCTGAAAAGGATTTAGAAAGTGCAATTGTATCAGAATTGCAAAGATTTATTACAGAAATGGGATCGGATTTTGCTTTTTTAGCTCGGCAAAAAAGATTAATGATTGACAACCGTGATTATTATATCGACCTATTATTTTATCACAGACGGCTAAAATCATTGATAGCAATTGATTTAAAATTGGGTGAATTTGATGCGGCATACAAAGGCGAAATGGATTTGTATTTGAATTATCTTGAAAAACATGAAAAAGTTGAAGGAGAAAATTTCCCGATAGGATTAATCCTTTGTACAGGAAAAAATGAAGAACATATTGAATTAATGCAATTGGAAAAATCCAATATTAAGGTGGCTGAATATTTGACGTTGTTGCCAAGTAAGGAAATTTTATTAGAAAAATTACACAAAGCAATTGAATTGGCTAAAATTAATTGTAGGGAAATGGAGTAAAAACAATATTTTTGTTAAAAAAATAAAAACATATTATAATAAAAATGAATCAAGATTACATCAAGCCAGACAACTGGTCTATCATCGAAGAAGGATTTGATAAAGAACGTGTTAAATCGTCCGAAAGTTTGTTCAGCATCGGAAATGGAGCAATGGGGCAACGGGCCAATTTTGAAGAAACCTACACTGGCAAAACCTTTCAAGGAAGCTATATCGCAGGCATATATTATCCAGACAAAACCAAAGTGGGCTGGTGGAAAAACGGCTATCCCGAATATTTTGCCAAAGTATTGAATGCACCAAATTGGATAGGGATTGACATTGCAGTTGACGGCGAAAATTTGGACTTAAATACCTGTAAATCAGTTCGTAAATTCCGACGTGAACTAAATATGAAGCAAGGAATTTATGTTCGATCTTTCGAGGCAACGCTGCAAAACGGAGCAGAAATAGCCGTTCATATTACCCGATTTTTGTCATTAGATATAGATGAAGTTGGCATAATCAATTATGAAATAGTGCCTTTAAACCAAGATGTTAAAATTGTTTTCAAACCTTATATTGATGCAGGTATAACCAACGAAGATGCCAATTGGGAAGAAAAATTTTGGGAAATTCAAGACTTGCAGCAGCATGATAATGGGGCTTTTGTAACAGCACGTACTTTCAAAACGCATTTTGTAGCAACAACTTTTATGCAAAATAGGGTTTTATTAAATGACAAAAATTTAATGCTAAACCCTTCAAATTCTGAAACAGGAAAAGATAGAATTCAGTTTTTTTATGAAATTTCAGTTGCAAAAAACGAAAAAGTTGCCTTTCAAAAAAACGGGGGTTACACAGTTTCCTTAAATCATAACGATACAATTACAGCTGCAAAAGCCGTAATCGCAAAAACAACTGCACTTGGCTACACACAAATGCTTCAAAATCAAATTGCTGCCTGGGCAAAAATATGGGAAATGTCAGACATTACTATCGATGGAGATGTAAAAGCACAACAGGGCATTCGGTTTAATATTTTTCAGCTAAATCAGACCTATTTGGGCAAAGATTCACGTTTGAATATTGGTCCTAAAGGGTTTACAGGCGAAAAATATGGCGGTTCTACCTATTGGGACACCGAGGCCTATTGTATCCCCTTTTATATGGCGACAAAAGACCAACAAGTGGCTCGTAACTTATTGACATACAGATACAATCAGTTGGACAAGGCCATAGAAAATGCCCAAAATAATTTAGGTTTTACAAACGGTGCTGCACTTTATCCGATGGTCACGATGAACGGCGAAGAATGCCATAACGAATGGGAAATTACACACGAAGAAATACATAGAAACGGCGCCATAGCATTTGCTATTTTCAATTATTCTCGTTTTACAGGCGATTATTCTTATATTCCAGAAAAAGGATTAGAAGTTTTGATCGCAATTGCACGATTTTGGCACCAAAGATCCAGTTTTTCTACCCTCAAAAATCAGTTTATGATTCTTGGCGTAACAGGCCCAAATGAGTACGAAAATAATGTGAACAACAATTTTTATACCAATTATATAGCCAAATGGTGCATCGATTATACGGCAGCTCAGATACAAAAAGTTGCC
>JAYTNQ010000417.1:0-2835 GCA_043748255.1 Bacteroidota bacterium | reverse complement strand
GACCAGCTAGTAAGCAAGCTAAACAAAAAAGATGATTTTTTAAAAAAATTAATAATTGCTGATATTTAAAAAAATAATACTATTTTTGATCAATAATTGAAAGTGCAATCAACATAAAAAAATGTTATAAACGCAAGAACTTTCTTATATTTACTAGTTAGCCGTCATTGTAGAGCGACAACCTAAACATCAACCGACAGAAAAAACTTTTAAAAATTTGTCCAATTCTGAAAACATCAATCGTCATAGAGTTGTAAACAAATAATTTTAACAATTTAAAAAACAAAAAAATGACAGAATTTATGATGATTTTCAGAAACGAATACAATCCATCGTTTAAACCTTCACCAGAACAAATGCAAGTTAGCATTAAACAGTGGCAGGATTGGATTGGTGGTATTGCAGCACAAGGGAAATTTTTAAGTACAAACCGTTTGGGTTTTGAAGGAAAAACATTGAAACCAAACAATGTAATTGCAGACGGACCTTATGCAGAAGTAAAAGAAATTGTTGGCGGTTACATTCTTGTAAAAGCAACTAACATAGATGAGGCGATGAAATTGGCAGAAGGTTGTCCCATTCTTAACATTGGTGGACACGTTGAAGTAAGAAATGTAATGCCAATGAACAATTAATTTGAACGAGAAAGAATTAATACCACAACTTTTTAAGACAGAGTACAGAAAGATAATTTCTGTACTCTGTAAGTTGTTTGGTATTGTTCATATTGAAATTGCCGAAGATATTACAAATGACACCTTTCTATTAGCTGCTGAAACTTGGGGTTTAAACGGTATTCCTGAAAATCCAACAGCTTGGCTTTATATTGTTGCTAAAAACAAAACCAAAGACTACTTTAAAAGACACAAAACATTTTTCGAAAAAATTGCTATTGATATTAAACACAATCAAAACCAAAGCGAAGAATTTGAAATTGATTTATCTCTTAAAAATATATCAGACAGCCAATTGCAAATGATTTTCACAATTTGCAATCCAATCATTCCAGCAGAGGCACAAATAGGTTTAGCATTAAGAATTCTTTGTGGTTTTGGCATTGAAGAAATTGCAGAAGCTTTTTTGACCAATAAAGAAACTATCAATAAACGATTATTTAGAGCCAAAGAAAAATTACGAACAGAAAATATTAAAATTGAATTACCGAATGAAACCGAAATAAATACAAGATTAGAAAATGTATTGACGACATTGTATTTGCTTTTTAATGAAGGCTATCATTCAAGTACACAGAAAACTCATTTTCGAAAAGAATTGTGTTTGGAAGCAATGAGGTTAAATTATTTTTTGATAGAAAATGACACGACAAAGAAACCCATCGTAAACGCTTTAATGGCTTTAATGTGCTTTCATTCCTCACGTTTTGAAGCAAGAACCAATCAAATTGGCGAACCCATTTTGTATGAAGAACAAGACAAGAATTTATGGGATGACGAACTGATAGAAAAAGGAAATTATTATTTAATAGAAAGTGCCAAAGGGCAAGAAATTTCAAAATACCATTTAGAAGCATCCATCGCATATTGGCATTGTACTAAAATTGAAAACACAGCTAAATGGGAAAATATTTTACAATTATACAATCAATTACTACAAATTGAATATTCGCCAATTACTGCTTTGAACAGAACCTATGCCTTATCGCAAGTATATGGTAAAGAAAAAGCAATACAAGAAGCAGTAAAATTAGACCTAAACGAAAACCATTTTTATCATTCACTTTTAGGAAACTTAAATACTAATTTTGACAACAAAAAAGCAATTTCTCATTTTGAAATAGCTTCCAAGTTAACAAAATCAAGCAGTGATAAAAGAATAATTGAAAACCACTTAAAGAAATTAAAATGATAGAGAATTTGCCAACATACATCTCAATAATTTTCGGTTTAACAACTGTTGCAACTATATTACTTTTTGTTTGGACAATTAGAAACTCAAATTCTGAACAAAATAGAAAAAAAGCAATTCCTATTTTTATTGGCTTAACAATTTGGTTGACAATTCAAGCAGTTTTGACTTTAAAAAATATTTACAACTCTGACACAAATTCGTTTCCACCAAAAATAATGTTGGTTGGCATTTTACCTGCAATTTTAACAATCATTTTATTGTTCGCAACTTCAAAAGGCAGAAAATTTATTGACAGCTTGCCACTTAAAAATTTGACTTATTTAAACATTGTCAGAATACCTGTTGAGATAGTTTTGTTTTGGCTGTTCTTAAACAAAGCAATTCCAGAACTTATGACTTTTGAAGGTCGAAACTTTGACATTCTTGCTGGAATTTCTGCACCAATTATTGCGTACTTTGGACTGACAAAAACAAAACTTAGCCGAAAAACAATTTTACTGTGGAATTTTATTTGCCTTGGACTTTTAGTAAATATTGTTGTGAATGCAATCTTTTCAGCACCTTCACCAATACAGAAATTTGCATTTGACCAACCGAACATTGCAATTGTAAATTTTCCATTTAGTTGGTTGCCGACATTTATTGTTCCAATCGTATTGTTTGGGCACTTGACATCAATCAGACAATTAATGAAATATATAACTGAAATTAAACCAACAGGAAAAACAACGAACGGCTAACAGCACCTACCCAAAAGGCGGGATTTCGTGTTCCAAAGATAGTTTTGTGGTTAATCAAACATTAGTTTTTCAAATCAAGTTTTGTGGTGAAAGTCCCGCCCTTCGGGTAGCTGCAAAACGTTATAGCCAATGTTGAGATTGCCAAAACAAAGCATCGGATGATAAAAATAAATTTGGAAATAGTTGTCTAAATAGTTAACTTTGTATTGTGACTTATATCAGACAA
>JAYTNQ010000416.1:0-7677 GCA_043748255.1 Bacteroidota bacterium | reverse complement strand
ACCCTATTTGCGAAGTCAAAAATTCGACTGTTTTTTATCAAAAAAACTTGCTCACCTGGCTCGATGCACCGCCAGAAATGTTTAGAAATATGATTTTATCAAAAGTAAAAGAAAAAATCGAAACCGAAAAATATGCAGAAGTTGGCACCACAGATTTGAATATTAAATTATTGAAATTCAAATGGTTGGGTAAAATTTCTAAATTCAAAAAAGAAAATAATGACAGCATTACGAATTTTATTCAGCTATATGCCACCATAAAAGGCAAAGAGCGATTGCTGATGATGGTTTATAAAACCCCAAAAAATGAAGCTTTTCGAATACCCAAATATTTTGATTTTTTGAACAAATAATAGCTAAAAACAATAATAATTTTTAAATAGATAGCCATGCTAAAAGGATTTTTTCATGTTCCGACACCCGTCAATGAACCCGTAAAACAATATGCCCCCAACTCGCCCGAAAAAGCAGCCGTTTTGGCAGCTTACAAACAAATGTGGCACACACAAATTGATGTGCCTTTGTATATTGGAAATCAAGAAATTAGAACAGGAAACACCAAAAAAATGACTGCGCCACACGACCATCAACACCAGGTTGGTCAATACCATCTTGCTGAAAAACAACATGTTGAAATGGCAATTGCCAATGCACTCGATTCAAAACAGCAGTGGGCTAGCATGGCGTGGGAACAGCGTGCGGCTATTTTTTTGAAAGCTGCCGAGCTTATCGCCGGGCCCTATCGCGCCAAAATAAATGCAGCAACAATGATTGCACAATCCAAAAATGTTTTTCAAGCAGAAATTGATGCCGCTTGTGAATTGATCGACTTTTTGAGATTTAATGTTGCTTTTATGTCACAAATTTATAACGACCAGCCCAAATCAAATTCTGATATGTGGAACAGATTAGAATACCGCCCACTTGAGGGTTTTGTGTATGCGATCACACCATTTAATTTTACGGCTATTGCCGCAAATTTGCCTGCAAGTGCTGCCATGATGGGCAATGTTGTGGTTTGGAAACCAAGCGATAGTCAAGTTTTTTCGGCAAAAATTATTATCGCCGTTTTCAAAGAAGCCGGTGTTCCAGATGGGGTGATTAATGTTGTTTTTGGCGATCCCGTGATGATTACAGATACCATTTTGGCGAGTCCAGATTTTGCCGGGATTCACTATACCGGTTCAACGCACGTTTTTAAAGATTTGTGGGCCAAGATAGGTGCCAATATCCACACCTATAAAACCTATCCACGCATAGTGGGCGAGACCGGAGGCAAAGATTTTATCATTGCTCATCCATCTGCAAATGTAAAACAAGTAGCAACCGGAATTGTGCGAGGTGCGTTTGAATTTCAAGGGCAAAAATGCTCTGCAGCCTCTCGAGCTTATGTGCCAAAAAGTATGTGGGAAAGCCTGAAAGCAACTTTGATAACCGATGTAAAATCGCTCAAAATGGGAAGTCCCGAAGATTTTAGTAACTTTGTAACCGCCGTGATTCACGAAAACTCTTTTGACAAATTGGTCACTTTTATCGAGCAAGCCAAAAAAGATACCGATGCCGAAATTTTGGTTGGCGGAAATTATGACAAATCTGTAGGTTATTTTATAGAACCAACTATAATTGTAACTACAAACCCGCACTATACCACTATGGAAACCGAGCTATTTGGCCCTGTAATGACTATTTATGTCTATGACGACCAAGATTGGACAGCAACTTTAAAGTTGGTAGATACCACCTCTGAATATGCTTTGACGGGAGCCATTTTTAGCCAAAACCGCTATGCTATCGAAGAAGCTACGGTGGCTTTGCAAAACGCCGCAGGCAATTTTTATATCAATGACAAACCAACTGGTGCCGTTGTTGGTATGCAACCTTTTGGTGGTGCACGAGCCTCTGGCACCAACGACAAAGCAGGGTCTGCGCTAAATTTGTTGCGCTGGGCATCGCCAAGAACCATCAAAGAAACATTTGTAACCCCAGAAAATTACCGTTACCCATTTTTGGGCGAATAGTTTTTATTTATAAAGTCGAAATTGAAAGTTTATAACGCCATCAACACATTTCAGGCAACATCAAAAACCATCGTTACATTGGGTACTTTTGATGGCGTTCATATTGGACACAAAAAAATTATCGAAAAGCTGGTTCAAACCGCCAAAAACTGCCAAGCAGCAAGTTTGGTGCTTACTTTTTTTCCGCATCCGCGCATGGTTTTGGATCAAAAAAATGGTATCGCTTTATTAAATACCATAGCCGAAAAACAGGTTTTGTTAGAAAAAACAGGATTAGATCATTTGGTTATTCATCCTTTTGACCAGGCATTTTCAAATTTATCTGCCGAAGAATTTGTAAAAAACGTGTTGGTAGATGGTTTCAATATTCAAAAAATTATCATTGGTCACGACCATCGTTTTGGTCAAAATCGAAGTGCAAATATTGACGACTTGATTGTTTTTTCAAAAAAATATCATTTTGAAGTCGAGCAGATTTCTGCACAAGAGATAGATGATGTTGCGGTTAGTTCAACCAAAATTAGGAATGCTTTACAGCAGGGCAACATTGTTTTGGCCAACCAATATTTGGGCTATCCCTATACGATTTCGGGCATTGTCGAACACGGAAAACAGCTTGGGCGCACCATAGGATTTGCTACTGCAAATTTAAAAATAGATCAAAGTTTCAAATTGATACCAAAAAACGGTGTCTATGTGGTACAAAGTATCCTTAATAACACAACTGTTTTTGGGATGATGAATATTGGGCTGAACCCCACTGTTGGCGGCGAGGTTCAAAAAATTGAAATTCATTTTTTTGATTTCAATGACAATTTGTATGACCAAACCATCACAATTTCTATTTTTGAAAGACTTCGTGACGAGCACAAATTTGCGAATGTCGATGAGCTGAAAAAGCAGTTGGAAAAAGACAAAGAAAAGGCAAAGGCTTTTTTTGAAAATAAACCGCTTTGAAAACCAAAAACGCTATAAAATAGCTAAATTTGCAACGCAATAGCCAATCAAAATCAAGCACAAAAATGACAGGACTCGTATATAAATCTACCGGAAGTTGGTACACCGTAAAAGCTACCGAAGGAGATTTTATCGAATGTCGCATCAAAGGCAAATTTCGCATCAAGGGCATCAAAAGCACCAATCCAATTGCCGTTGGCGATCTTGTTGATTATGAGCTCGAAGAAAGTTCAGACACCATCACCGGATTGATTTTTCACATCCACGAGCGCAAGAATTATATTGTTAGAAAATCGGTCAATTTGTCGCATCAGATGCACATTATTGCCTCAAATCTCGATTATGTTTTTCTGTTAATTACGATCAATAATCCGCCAACGACCACTAATTTTATAGACCGTTTTTTGCTTACCGCCGAGGCTTATAATATTGAAACGGTTTTGGTTTTTAACAAAATTGACACTTTTGATGCCGAAACCAAGTTGGAACAACAATATTTGCAACACGTTTATGAAAAAATCGGCTACAAATGTTTGCCCATTTCTTCGATAGAAAACCAAGGAATTGAGGCACTCAAAGCGATGATGAAGGACAAAACAACGATGTTTTCTGGTCATTCTGGCGTTGGAAAATCAACTTTGGTAAATGCGATGGAGCCATCGCTGCATCTAAAAACCAAAAACATTTCAGAGCAAAGCAAACAGGGGCAACACACGACTACGTTTGCCGAAATGTATGATTTGAGTTTTGACGCACGCATCATTGACACACCCGGCATCAAAGGTTTTGGGGTTGTAGATATGCAAAAAGAAGAAATAAGCGGTTATTTTCCTGAGTTTTTTAAACTCAAAGACCAATGCAAATTCAACAACTGTTTGCACAAAGAGGAACCGCAATGTGCTATTAAAAAGGCGTTAGAAACAGAAGATATTTCGTGGTCACGATACAAAAATTATTTGCATATTCTGGAGGGCGATGAGGAGAATTATCGTACAGATAATTTTGACGAAGATCGAAAAGCCAGCGACGAAACCCGAAAATAATTTTGTTTCAAAATATTAGATTATGAAAGTTGTTATTCAAAGAGTTGCTATGGCGGCTGTAGAAATTGATGGTCAAACGGTGGCACAAATTCAAAAAGGATTGTTGTTGCTAGTTGGTATTGAAGATGTTGATAATCAAGACGATATAGATTGGTTGGTTTCAAAAATAAGCAATCTTCGTATCTTTAATGATGCGCAAGGAGTTATGAATTTGAGTCTGAAAGATATTCAAGGCGAAGTGATTGTGGTGAGTCAATTTACGCTTCACGCAATGACAAAAAAGGGCAATCGGCCATCGTATATCAGGGCTTCAAAACCGGAAATTGCGATTCCAATTTACAATCAATTTTTAAAAAGTTTTGAAAAGGCAATTTCAAAACCGGTGCAGCGTGGAGTTTTTGGTGCAGATATGAAAGTACTGCTTCTTAATGATGGGCCGGTTACGATTGTGATAGATTCCCAAAATAAGGTTTGAAAGGCTGTGTTTATTGTTCCAAATATAATAAGAGTTTCAAAAATGGGTTTTTCATTTTCTTAATTTTCTTTGCTGTCAAAACCTGACCAAAAGAGCATACCGCAAAATGGTTTGACTTTTTGCGGTTTTGCTTTGCGCCTTTTGGCATAATTGCTTTTGACCCAATTGGTCTGGTTTCGCCCTGATGCAGCGGCATCCTTTTTTTGGTTTTTTTTTCAAAAACCAAAAAAAGATAAAGCGTGCAGCGGGACGGGTGGTGTGTGAAAGATTTTGTGGTGCTTCAAACAAAAAAAAGAGGTTTAAATTTTATATTTTAATTTTGTGTGGGTGGGCAAAATTCTAAATAATTGATTATCAAATGTTTTTATTAAAAAAATTGTGTCGATTTGGTTGGTTTATACGGTTTTTAAACACTACTTTTGCACCAAATTTTAAAAACATATAATGAACAAATTTGAACAATTAGGATTGAGTGAGTCGCTACAACGTGCGATTATCGATCTAGGATTTGAAAATCCGACCGAAGTGCAAGAAAAAGCGATTCCAATGCTATTGGAAAAAGACACAGATTTAGTTGCGTTGGCTCAGACAGGGACAGGGAAAACGGCAGCTTTTGGTTTTCCGCTTATTCAAAAAATTGATGCCGAGAATAGAAATACTCAGGCATTGATATTGTCTCCCACACGCGAATTGTGTTTGCAAATTACCAACGAAATTAAAAACTACTCCAAGTATGAAAAAGGGATCAATGTAGTTGCAATTTATGGTGGTGCAAGCATCACCGAACAGGCAAGAGAGATCAAAAGAGGCGCCCAAATTATTGTGGCTACACCAGGCAGAATGCAAGATATGATCAACCGTGGGTTGGTGAATATCACGCAAATTAATTATTGTATCCTCGACGAAGCCGATGAGATGCTCAACATGGGTTTTTATGAAGATATTGTAAATATTCTTTCGACTACTCCAGACGACAAAAGCACCTGGCTGTTTTCGGCAACGATGCCAACTGAAGTGGCTCGAATCGCCAAGCAGTTTATGCACAATCCGCAAGAAATTACTGTTGGCGCCAAAAATTCTGGTTCGGCTACAGTTTCGCACGAGTTTTATTTGGTTAATGCGCGCGATAGGTATGAGGCTTTGAAAAGATTGGCAGATTGTAATCCGGATATTTTTTCGGTGGTTTTTTGTAGAACCAAAAGAGATACACAAGCCGTTGCCGAAAAATTGATTGAGGATGGCTATAGTGCCGCTGCCTTGCATGGCGACTTGAGTCAAGCCCAACGTGATGGTGTGATGAAATCTTTCAGAGGTCGTCAGATTCAGATGTTGGTGGCAACAGATGTTGCTGCTCGTGGGATTGATGTTGACAATATTACGCATGTTGTAAACTATCAATTGCCTGACGAAATAGAAACCTACAACCACCGATCTGGAAGAACGGGTCGTGCGGGAAAATTGGGTACTTCGATTGTGATTGTAACCAAAAGTGAAATTAGAAAAATTTCGGCAATAGAGCGAATCATCAAGCAAAAATTTGTGGAAAAATCGATTCCGTCTGGGATAGAAATTTGCGAAATTCAGCTACTTCATTTAGCCAACAAAATCAAAGATACCGAGGTAGATCACGAAATAGACAATTATTTGCCAGCTATCAACAACGTTTTGGAAGATTTGACCAAAGAGGAGTTGATCAAAAAAATGGTTTCGGTCGAGTTTAACCGATTTATCAATTATTATAAAAAAAATCGGGATATTTCGTCTCAATCTGCGGGTTCTGATCGCAGAGAGCGTGGCGAAAAAGAGGGCGGAGATACAAGAGAGTTTAGCAATAATGGTGCGACACGCTACTTTGTAAACATTGGATCAAGAGACAATTTTGATTGGATGTCGTTGAAAGATTATTTGAAAGAAACCCTTGATTTGGGTCGTGACGACGTGTTTAAGGTAGATGTAAAAGAAGGATTTTCTTTCTTTAATACAGATCCGGAACATTCAGATAGAGTGATGGAAATATTGAATAACGTGCAATTGGAAGGGCGTCGCATCAATGTAGAAATTTCAAAAAATGATGGAGGCGGTCGCCGTGATCACAACGGTCGCAGCTCTGGCGGATTTGGCGGTGGCAGAAGCTCTGGCGGATTTGGCGGAGACAGAAAGAGTAGTGGAGGCGGTTTTAGAAGTGACCGAAATGCTCCTGCTCGATCTGGCGGTTTCAGCTCTGAACGTGCTCCACGTGATAGCGGTTTTGGTGCTGCAAGAACTCCACGAACAGGAGGTTTTGGCGATAGAGCTCCACGTCGTGCTGATGCCCCTCGAACAGAAGGTTTTGCCGAGAGAGCCCCACGCAGATCTGAAGGTTTTGGCGAGGGCGAAAGACCAAAAAGACCTCGTAGAAGCTAACAAACTGTTAATTTTCTTATAATTAAAAGAAAACTACACTATAATTTCATTCGTTTTACTACTTTTGAGTTTTAAAACCAAATATGAAATATTGTGTAGTTTTCTTTTTTATTTTTCTATCCACATTTGCTTTAGCGCAAGATACAGAAACCGCACAAACCATTAGCGGCACCATTTTAAACGATGCCACCCTAAAGCCGATGTATAATGTTAATGTCATTAATGTCAACAAAATGCGAGGTGCTGTAACAGACAGCAAAGGAAATTTTGAAATTTTGGCACAAATAAATGACACCTTGCACATCTCTTATCTGGGTTTCAAATCGATTAGTATGAAAGTTACTAATGATTGGATGAAAAACAAAACCACTCAAATTCAACTGACAGAAAAGGCTTATGCCCTGGAAGAAGTCATTATAAGACCCTACAAACTAACAGGAATACTTGAAATTGACGCCAAACTAATACCTACTCGAGAAGATTTTAGATACAATATTTCGGGTCTTGGTAGCGGATATGAGGCTGGTGAATATTCGCCAAACGCCTTTGGTCGTGTCATGGGATCGATATTTAATCCTGCTGATATGCTTTATAATTTTTTTGGTAAAAAGCCCAAAGAATTAAAACGGCTCAAAGAAATGAAAAAAGACACAAGTATGCGTGAGCTGCTCGAATCTAAATATGATCGCGAAACGATAACCGTAATTTTGGGCATTGATAAAAAAGAAATATCCGAAATTTTGGCACGCTGCAACTACTCTGAAGCGTTTGTAAAATCTGC
>JAYTNQ010000415.1:0-1003 GCA_043748255.1 Bacteroidota bacterium | reverse complement strand
TAATTCTTTTAGTGCAATTTTATCTTCGATTATATTCATTGTTTTGTTTTCGCTTTTCGTTTTTACATTTTGGGTTGTGAAATTATTCAAAATGTTGTGAGGATGAATATTAATATTTTTTTTGGTTTTCTGTATTTCAACTTAGTTTTTATAGTTTTAATCTTTTGAATTAATGCTAACTTGTAAACAAGTTCAACAATTTTTGCTTTAACTCACATTTTCGGATAGATTTGCTTAGGTTTGTTTCATTTTTGCTTCAAATATATGATTTTATTGTTAAAATTTTTGAATCATTTTTTGAATTTTTACTGCTTCGATGTTGTCTAATCGGTTTTGGAGAAGATTGCTGCGGCACGACAAACTAATTAACGATTTACAAATAAGCAATAACAAATAACGTCTTGAAGGTCCAAAAAGTCTAAAATCGCCCCGATGTAGCGGTATCCTTTTTGGATTTTCTTTTTCGGAAAATCCAAAAAGATATAGCGTGCAGCGGGACGGGTGATGTGCTGGACGGGTGGTGTGCGCCAAAAAAACATCAGTATATTTTCAAAAAACGGTTTTGTTTGTGGGTTATTCTTCGATTTCAAAAACGAGGGCTTGGTAGGGCAAAAGTTGGTTTGCTTCTGGATTGTGGTCGTAATTGTTGATGAGTGGGCTGGCAATGTTGAGCGCAAACGGCAGCTGATAATTGGTTTTTTGATTGGTAAAATTCAACAAAATTATCATTTTTTTGTGATCCAAAACGCGTTGGTATGCAAAAATGTTTGGGTTATTTTTGTCCAAAATGCTGAAGGTGCCATATACTAAAATGGGATTTTGTTTGCGCAAAGCGGTTAATTTTCTAAAAAAATGGAGTGTCGAATTTGGGTTTTTTTCTAAATTTTGGACGTTTATGGAGGTATAATTTGGGTTGACTTTCAGCCATGGTTTGCCTGTCGAAAAGCCTGCATTTTGTGTGGCATCCCACTGAAATGGGGTTCTTCCGTTTTCGCGGGCAGTT